>JANMLJ010000655.1:0-8873 GCA_031372465.1 Chitinophagaceae bacterium
TATCATGGTCTTCGGGCAAAAGACAAAATGTTTAATGCAACTATGATAACTGATTATGATGAAACCATTGGTAACATTAATATTATTCCGCAGGATATCGGAAGAGTGATTTTGAATTTGATTAATAATGCGTTTTATGCCACCAATGAAAAACAGAAAAGCCCCCATCCCCTAAAGGGGGGCGAAGAATACGAACCCACCGTTACAGTTTCCACGAAGCGACTGTTCCTCCCTTCGGGTTCCCAAACGGAGCGAAGGGAAGGAACGAAGTTCGAGCAAGGGGGCCTTGGGGGCGGCTCCATCGAAATAAAAATATCTGACAATGGGGGCGGCATTCCTAAAAAAATATTAGATAAAATATTTCAACCATTCTTTACCACCAAACCAACAGGACAGGGAACAGGTTTAGGCTTATCTTTAAGTTTCGACATTGTAAAAGCTCACGGTGGTGAGTTAAAGGTTGAATCTGGTGAGAGTGAGGGATCCAGTTTTATAATTAGTCTTCCGGTAAGTTGATTATCTTTTAACAGCGAAACTTTTTATAGTGTTTCCAAAAGAGAACTATAATAAAAGATGAAAAAAATAGTAGTTTTATTATTTCTTATCGCTCAGGCATATTTTTCGAACGCCCAGCTAAAAGCATTAAGCTTTGAGCATCTTACACTCGAAAATGGATTGCCTGAAAATTATTCCAGGTGCATCATTCAGGACAATTTGGGATATATCTGGATCGGTACAAATAACGGTCTTGTGAAATATGATGGCTATAAGACAAAAGTATATAAGCTGGTAACTGGTAAGCCCGGTGGCAGTGGTAAAGAACAGATCACTTCTTTGTTTACTGATTTTAAAGGAACAATATGGGTTGGAATGCGAAATGACGGTTTGTTTAGGTATAATCGTGGTACAGATGATTTTTTACAAATAAATGCTGGCACAAAGGCAGATAGTTTTATTACCAATGGGGAAGTGCAGCATATTGTTGAAGATAGCAGAGCAAACCTCTGGATTATAAGTTATGACTACAAGGAGAAACAGAACCAATTAATAAAGTATAACCCGGTTACGGGCATCTTTGAAGTTTTTTCAAAAAACAATAAGGCAACAAATTTTCTTCCTGCTACTGCAATGTATTCCCTTTTGAAGGATAGTAAGCATAGAGTATGGGTATCTACGGACAACGGTATCTTTCAGTTCGATGAACAAGCAAATAAGTTTACTGGCTATTTTACTGAAGAAAATCCTTCCGCTCAAAAAATGTTCTATTATTTATACGAAGCTCCTTCTGAGCCGGGTATTCTTTGGCTCGCCGGTAAAAGTAAAGCTACTGGTAATGGAATAGGGTTGATTCGATTTGATCCCGATAAAAATGATAGTAGATATTATATTGCTAACGGTACAGATACAAGCAGTTTACCTGATGATAATGTAACGGCATTGCACGAGGATTATAAAAAACATTTATGGATAGGTACTGTTGCTGGTATCTCATTATTAAATCGTACTTCCGGGCAGTTTGCCAATTATACACCTGCAGATAAGAACGTAGAGGCTAATGCGAATAAAGCAGCGTCCATTGCAGATGACAGCTCAGGCGATCTCTGGATAGCAGGAGGAAAGGGCTTATTGTATTTCAATTCTGAGAAAAAACAATTCACACGTTACACAGCCAACGAAGAAAAGCCGGATGCATTATCTACTAATAATATTGAAAGGATTTTTATAGACGCCGGCGGTATTATATGGATTACAACTCAAAAGTTCGGCCTGTTAAGAATTAATAAACAGCAATCAATTTTCACTCAGTATAAGAACATCATTGGTAAAACGAATAGCTATACTGGCGGAAACACCATTCATTTTGCACCTGCATCTGATAAAAATAGTTATTGGCTGGCTACAGATAAAGGGTTGGTGCATTGGTTTCCACTTACAAATGAGTTTGTAAAAATTGATCTGAACAAAAATCCTGTTGAACCTGATAATATTATTACCCGTGTCGTTCTTGGTAAGGATGGCATACTTTGGTGTGGAGATTTACAAAAAGGTCTTTACTCGTATAACCCATCATCAGGGGCAATAAAAAATTATCAATTCAAGAAAGATGACCCTACTTCCATAAGCAGTAATTATGTAAGAACACTTATCGAAGACAAATCCGGAATAATATGGGTGGGAACTTATGGTGGTGGACTTTGTAAATTGGAAAAAGTGACAGGCACATTTACAAGATTTCCTTTTATGAGTTTTGGCCAAACACCTGCAAATGGACAGCTCGATGATGATAAAGTAGCAAGCTTGTATGAGGATAGCAAAGGTGTATTATGGGTAGGAACTGTTGAGGGTGGTTTAAATCGTTTTGATAAGGAAACAAACAAATTCACTTTAAACCATGATATAAAGAATAGATTTGAGTATATAAACGGAATCCTTGAAGATAAATCAGGCCGTTTCTGGATCAGTTCTTTTTTATCCGGGCTGCACCTCTATGACAGGGAAAAAGGAACGTCAAGAATTTTTACGGAAAAAGAAGGTCTATTGTGTGATGTAGTACAAGGCTTTGCTGAAGATAGGGTTGGTGATCTATGGGTATCTTCAATCCGCGGTCTTTCCCGGTTGAATACCAAAACTTACACTTTCAATAATTATACAAAGGCTCACGGAATGCCGGAAAGTAATTTATCCCGTGGCATTTTTTTTACGGATAAGAACGAATTACTGATTGGATGTGTCGGCGGTTTTTTATCATTTTCACCAGATGATATTTTGCCTAATCCTGAAGCACCTTTTATTAATATAGAATCTATCAGTTACATTAACCCTTCAAAAGAGGGCCAATTAAAGAATGTATTAATTAACGGGCAAAATAAGATTGAACTTAGCTTTAATGAAAAGCAGATAAGTTTTCATTTTACTGCTTTGCATTTTAATAACCCGGCCTTAAATCAATATGCCTATAAATTAGAAGGATATGACAATGTTTGGGTGCAGGCTGGCACATTAAGAACGGCTACTTATACAAATCTTTCACCCGGCACCTATACTTTTTTTGTGAAAGCTGCTAATAGCGATGGTGGTTGGTCCAAAACAGCTGCCTCTTTTATTGTGGTTATACATCCACCGTGGTGGAAAACATGGTGGGCTTACCTGCTTTTCATTTCAATTGCCGGAATTATTACCTGGGGTTCTATTAAAATTTACCGTTCAAGCAGGTTGACAAAGGAAAACATGTTACTTGAAGAAAAAGTGATGAACAGGACTAAAGAACTGAAAAAATCGCTTGAGGAGTTGGGAGAAACACAAAACCAGTTGATTCAACGGGAAAAAATGGCATCATTGGGTGAATTGACCGCAGGTATTGCACATGAAATTCAGAACCCATTGAACTTTGTCAATAATTTTAGTGAAGTAAATACAGAGTTGATTGATGAGATGAAAGATGAAATGGATAAAGGAAATATTGATGATGCAAAAGCAATTGCAAATGATATTAAAGAGAATGAACAAAAAATTCTTCATCATGGCAAAAGGGCAGATGTGATTGTAAAAAGCATGCTGCAACATAACCGTTGTAGCAGTGCTACCAAAGAACCCGCCGATATTAATAAATTAGCCGATGAATATTTACGGTTGGCTTATCATGGCATAAGAGCAAAAGATAAATCTTTCAATGCAACAATGAAAACTGAGTTTGATGAAAACATCGGCACTATCAATATCGTTCCGCAGGATATTGGAAGAGTTGTAATCAATTTAATCAACAATGCATTCTATGCAGTGGATGAGAAAAAGAAACAGTACCCATATTACGAACTAGTTGTAACAGTATCAACCAAAAAACTCGGTCCCCCTTCGGAGGATAAGGGCAAAATCGAAATAAAGGTTACTGACAACGGCAACGGCATCCCACAAAAAGTATTGGATAAAATATTTCAACCCTTCTTTACCACCAAACCCACCGGGCAGGGAACGGGATTGGGCTTGTCAATGAGTTATGATATTGTAAAAGCACATGGTGGTGAAATAAAAGTTGAGACGAAAGAAGGTGAAGGGTCAACTTTTATAATTTTATTGCCATCCTGAATTGAAATGTATCGTATCTACGGCTCTATAAAGTAGAAAATAACGAATAATGATAGCCGAAAGAAAATAATGCTTTTAATTCCAATGGTCTTTATCAAAATCTAACATAGCTGTTCTTAACGGAGTCACCGGTTTTGTGTCTTTATACAGGTCGGAGAGTTCTTTTCTCGTTTGTAACAGCTCATTTACTTTCTGGATCCTTTTTCTTTCAATCAAAATTCCGGTACACATCAGGCAGGAGGAAAAAGTGACTACTATGAAGTAAATAAGGAAGGTATCAGCTACATACTGGGTTTTAAGCACATAAAACATCAGGTAAATAATAGAATAACAGCCGTAGGCAAACAGTAAAGAAGCGGCAATGAAGGCTTTACCCGTTGCCTTGCGGTATAAAATAGTTGTTTTAGTCTGTCGTATAAAAAAGTAAGTACAATAGAAGAGTACCACTAATAAAGATGGACCCAATACAATCGTTATAGCATCGGTTGTAAAGCCCTTTAGCAGAATAACAATAATTTCAAATATGATCAGTACACCGATAGTGATCTGTATCCTTTTTGTCAATGCCCGTGTAGTGCTGAAATAAGTCAGGAAGAATAACATCAGCGGTGCATCCAACAGATTATTACAAATACTCCAGTAATAGATAGTTTCATGACTAACCTTTATATAACCTTCGGTCATCAGGTTGTAGAGAAAGACAATTGTATAATAGCATACCAAAGCAGGAAAAGTTTTGTACCCGCCCAGGCGGTAGAAAAGAATGAAAAATATCGGGAGAATAAGTGCAATTGATGAAATAAAGCCCATTATAGAATTCGAAGTCATACGCGTTTGGTTTTAAAGGATTCGGATGCTTGACCGGTGCGCCTGTTTACAGCGATGCCGTCTTGATTATAAACGGGATAAATATTTCCATAGTGCTTAAACAGAGCTGTTTGTCCAAAGATTCAGTAAAAGCGTGAATGGTATTCGTAGTAATACGTAAAATGAGGATGGGGTTTTTTATACTATCTTTCTGTTATGATACGAACTTATTTTACGGGCTTTTTACTTATCACTATTTCTGGACTTTCACAACCCTTAGGTCAGGATAAATTATTGGTTGGAAAAACAACCGGCCCATTACCTTACCTGGAGTATGGTTTTGGGGTAGACCGGCTTGGCGGCGCCAAAATGACTTACCTGGATACCAATATTGTGGTAAAAGTGATTGATAGTACGATTGGTAATTATAAAGTGCAACTATCAAAATACCACCAGGCGTTTTTGCCGAAATCAAATTTCAGGAAAGACAGCACTATTAAAATTCAATCTTATTACCTCACCAATAGCTGGATGGTAAGCGGTGATGATAAATATGATTACGTAACAATAAGCCTGGATGAAAAACTGCCCTACAAAAGTATACAGCTGATAAACCCTTCTAAAATTGTAATCGATGTGTTTGGCGCTATCAGCAATACCAACTGGATTACCCAACGATCATCCGCAAAAGAAATAAAAAATGTTTATCATGAACAATTGGAAGATGATGTGTTTCGTATAACCATCGAACTGAATCATCAGCAACATTGGGGATACAGTATTTATTACCGGGATAAAAAATTAGTCATAAAAGTAAAACGACAACCCGAAGAGCTGAGTCTTGACAATATGAAGATAGCAGTGGATGCCGGTCATGGTGGCGATAATAACGGGGCTTCAGGAATTGCCACCGGCATTTTAGAGAAAAAATACACGCTGCTGATCGCTAAACAACTGGAAAGAGAATTGCTGGATAAAGAAGCCAGGGTATTTATGACAAGAACAAAAGACACCGCTATTGGTATGATAGAAAGAACGGAGATGATAAAGAAGGAAGATCCCGATTTTCTAATCAGTATCCACCTTAATTCATCTGTAAAAGATAGTATAAGCGGAGTGAGTACTTATTACCGTTATATTGGTTTCCGGCCCCTGACCCTATACATCCGGGAAAGTATGCTGAAGCTTGGCTTAAAAGATTTTGGAAATATCGGCAGCTTTAATTTTGCATTAAGCGGCCCCACCGATTATCCCAATTGTTTGGTAGAAGTGGCTTTTTTGAGTAATAAAGAAGATGAACAACTGATACTTGACCCGGAATTTCATAAGGCCGTAGCTACACAAATTGTTGAAGGGATAAAAGAATGGCTCAAGGCCTGTAAAAAAAACGATAATTAATCTTCTGGTGGAAATGGTTCTCCCCGGTGACAGGTTTTGCAGGTAACGGTATGTAAATATTCAGGCTCCTCCTCTTTATTGAAATAGAAATTCGTTTTGTTGATATGAATGACCATTTTCATCATTTTCCGGGCATTTTCTTTCATGGGTTCAGCATCTGACACGTAATCAAGACTATCGGGCATAAATCTTCTGGGCACATGGCAGAAATTACATTTAACCCCCAGTGCAATATTATAGGTCTGCATAATACTATCCAGCTTTGCATCGCTGATATTTTTAGGAAGCACTTTTAAATTCCTGTCTTCCTGAACTACCGGCTTGATAGCTGCCATACCTGCCAGTACAAAAATGGAAAGGGTAGAGAAAGCAACTATTTTATTTTTATGATACATACCTATCAGACGTTTTTTTGTTTGTTATAGTGGCATTTCAGGGTAATTTTTATAGAGCCAAAACTTTTTTTTATTTTTTGGCTGTCAAACAAGGGCTGAAAATACAAAATAGCCACCGATTCCGGTTTTGATAAATGACGAAAGGTTATGTTTTCTACATTTGAGGAAATAAATTAAACACCATGAGTAATCTTGTAAAAGAATTTAATGACTACAGGTCAAGGATGAACGATGTTATTCTCAGCAAAGACAACCTTGTTATCAAACGACTATGGAACCTCGACACCAATACGTATGCAGAAGGGGCCCTGGATCTTAAAACGAAAGAAATGCTGGGCCTGGTTGCCAGCATGGTGCTGCGATGTGATGATTGTATAAAGTACCATTTGGGTAAAAGCCATGAATTGGGTATTACTACTGAACAAATGTATGAGGTATTTGCCGTAGCAAATATTGTAGGGGGTACTATCGTTATCCCACATACCAGGAGGGCGGCGGAATATTGGGAGGAGTTGGGAAATAGTGAACCGGGAGCAAAGATTAACGAATGATGTAATAAGTAGCTCCTTGTTCAAAATACCCTGCCCGTTCCCGGGTAAATTAATAATTTATCATTCGATCAGGCTTGTTCCTTGTTCGATATTCTTTAAATTTGTGATGAATTTTTTTATATGAGTGATACAATAACCGCCCCCGTTTTAACCGCCAAAGATTTTGCTACTGACCAGGAAGTTCGCTGGTGTCCCGGATGCGGAGATTATTCCATCCTTGCACAGGTACAGAAAGTGATGCCAACACTGGGAATAGCCCGGGAAAATATTGTGATCGTATCAGGTATCGGTTGCAGCAGCCGCTTTCCATATTATATGAACACCTATGGTATGCATTCAATCCATGGCAGGGCAACTGCCGTTGCTTCCGGGTTAAAGGCATCAAGACCTGAACTGAGTGTATGGATTGTTACCGGTGATGGTGATGGTCTGAGTATTGGAGGAAATCATACGATACATTTATTACGAAGAAATTTTGATGTTAATATTCTTTTATTCAATAACCAGATATATGGACTGACCAAAGGGCAATATTCTCCCACATCCGAAGTAGGAAAGATTGCAAAATCAACCCCGATGGGGAGTATTGACCATCCATTTAATCCGCTGGCACTGGCATTAGGGGCAGATGCTACGTTTGTGGCCAGAACAATGGATCGTGACGTTAAACATATGCAGGCAATGCTTATCAGAACAAACCAGCATAAAGGAGCTTCCTTTTTAGAAATATATCAGAATTGCAACATCTTTAATGACGGAGCTTTTGAAATTTTTACAGAGAAAGGCAGTAAGCCAACAGAAACGTTGTTTTTAGAACAGGGTAAACCATTAGTATTTGGAGCAGCTGGAAACAAGGGAATAAAGTTAGATGGTTTTAAACCCGTAGTTGTAGATCTTACAGAAGGCCATAGTACCAATGATCTTTGGATACATGATGAACAGGACATTTATAAAGCACAAATATTAACCCGCATTTTTGATGACCCAAAAATTGAAGGGCATTTACCAAGACCATTCGGTGTCTTTTATCAGACTAATCGTAGTTGTTATGAAGATGTGATGGCTGCGCAGATAGAAGAAGCAAAATCAAGAAAACCCGCCGATTTGGATAAGCTGCTAAAGGGAAATGAAGTTTGGACGATTGCTTAATACCAAATGTATATATATTAGTCCAACTGTTTCCTGTATGATGCCGACGTAGCCCCCATAGCTTTCGGGATTTAGACCAATTCAAATGTACAACTACCTGCCATGACTGCTCATTGCTTCGGACTCTGCCACAGCGGGGCAAAGTCAGGTTAAGGATGCACAATCTATATAACTCAGATCTAATCACTTGCCAATTAATGAATAGAAATTGACAACTAAAGCCCGATGTTTTATTCCATTGTTGTCGTCATCTTTTGATAATAGACTTTTCCAGCACCTTGTTCCGCCGTACTCTCCAACTCATATTGCTCTAAGAACTAACAAGGCGGAACACAGTGCCTTTCGGTGCCAGCCATATCATGAAGTAGGGTCTTGCACCCCTCAATACAAAACCAATAAAGACTTTTAAAACACTCGGAGTCATTGTGCGCTGGCCGGAAAAAAGGCGGAGCATTCTTTTTTCCTTGATTTTTTGTTTCTTTTGCATCAA
>JANMLJ010000498.1:0-3264 GCA_031372465.1 Chitinophagaceae bacterium
GACTATCTTATTCTTTTTTTTGTGCATCAGATAGTTGATACGCTAATTCTTCATCTTTTTTTGAATTGACAATGGTATGTAAAGCCTCCAGGAAATCAGGGTCATCTATTTCATTAATGGCTTTTGCGAGTTTCTTTTTTATCAGCGTAGTAGTCATAGTCTTTAAAATTCTTTATAAAAATACAAAGAAATATTACTGGAAAGGAAACTACTTGTTAATGTTATAAATTGAGCCGAAATTCGCTTTGTTTTTAAACTATTAAAGTATGGACTCAGCAATACAAACAAAAATTGAAACCTGGTTAACCGGCAACTTTGATCCGGCAACGAAAACCGAAATAATTCTTTTGCAAAAGGATAGCCCCACTGAACTGGCGGATGCATTTTATAAGAACCTGGAGTTTGGAACCGGTGGTCTTCGTGGCCTGATGGGTGTGGGAACAAACAGGATGAATAAATACACCGTTGGTATGGCTACACAAGGCTATGCCAATTACCTTAAGACTTGTTTTGCTTCAACTGATGAAGCCTTAGCCAAAGTAGGTGGCCAGGTTAGTGTGGCGATAGCACATGACAGCAGAAACAAAAGCCGTTTTTTTGCAGAAACAGTTGCCAATGTATTTGCTGCCAATGGAATTAAAGTTTATTTATTTGAAGCCTTACGACCAACACCTGAATTATCATTTGCTATCCGCGAATTAAAATGCCAGGGAGGTGTAGTTTGTACTGCTTCACATAATCCTAAAGAGTATAATGGTTATAAAGCTTATTGGGATGATGGCTCTCAATTGGTACCACCACATGATAAAAATGTAATCAAAGAAGTAGATAAAATTGCATCCGTTGATGAGGTCAAATGGAGTGGGGGTGAAGCAAATATTACTATCATTGGTACAGCAATGGATGAGAAATACATGGAAATGGTAAAAAGCCTGAGTGTATACCCGGAAGTTATTGCAAAGCATAAAGACCTGAAGATTGTTTATACACCCATTCATGGTACGGGAATTACTTTATTGCCACAGGTATTGAAAAAATTTGGGTTTGATAATGTTCACATCGTAAAAGAACAAAGTGAACCGGATGGGAATTTTCCCACCGTGGCGTACCCTAATCCGGAAGAAAGTGAAGCGATGAGTTTGGGATTGAAACTGTCAGAAAATTTAGATGCAGATATACTGGCTGGTACAGATCCAGATGCAGATAGAATTGCTATAGGCGTAAAAGACTCGAAGGGAAAATGGGTATTGATGAATGGCAACCAAACTGCTGTGCTGGCTTTTAATTATTTATTGGAAGCACGAAAAGCAAAAGGAATAGCAGCGCCCAATGATATGGTGATAACAACTATTGTTACTACTCCCATGATTGATGCTATTGCCAAAGGAAATAATGTGGCCTGCTACCGGGTATTGACTGGGTTTAAATGGATCGCTGAAATGATCAGAGCCAAAGAGGGAAAAGAAAATTACGTAATAGGTGGTGAAGAAAGTTTTGGATTAATGATCGGTGATAAAATAAGAGATAAAGATGGCATCAGTGCTGTGGCTTTACTATGCGAGATGGCAGCCTATGAAAAAGAAAAGGGCAGAAGCCTGTACGAAAAAATGATTGACCTTTATGTGGAGAATGGATTGTATAAAGAACACCTGATTTCAATTACCAAAAAAGGTATGGATGGGCAACAACAAATAGCAGCTATGATGGATAGCTTCCGGAGTAATCCGCCTAAAATAATCAACGGATCAAATGTGGTGCAACTGCTGGATTATGAATTACAAAAAGGAACTAATCCGCAAACAGGAGGAGAGTGGAGAATTGATTTGCCAAAATCAAATGTGTTGCAGTTTATTTTAGAAGATGGTAGCAGTATTTCTGCAAGACCAAGCGGCACAGAACCAAAGATTAAATTTTATTTTAGTGTGAATACAAAATTGGAAAGTGCCGGACGGTTTGATGAAGTGAATGGCGAGTTGGATGATAAAATCAAAGTTATTATTGCAGATATGAAGTTGTAATATGAGTGTGAGAAAAAAAAGTTTTCAATTTTGTTTATTCACTTTCAATATTGTTGCATAATATTCAGGGCAATACTTCTTTTTCAGAAGTTATTATAACATGATATTATTTACTAATTTTACTATATGAATCTTCATCAGTACATAACTGTTTCACCCGATATTCAATTTGGTAAGCCTGTTTTTAAAGGAACCAGGGTTACTGTTGATACCCTTTTTTTTCATCTTGAACAAGGGATTAGCCTTAATGAATTTTTAGAGGACTTCCCTGGGGTAAGTAAGGAACAAGCAGAGGGTGTGCTTGAATCTACCGCCAAACTTTTTCAATCTTCAAACCTGGGAAAGATCGATGAAATTATTGCTTGATGAAAACCTGCCCGTAAAGTTGAAATACCGCTTACTTGAAAGAGGGCTGGAAGTTTTTACCATAGCAGATAAGAAATGGAATTCAAAACAAAACGGAGAACTACTTGAACTAATGATTGATGATCAGTTTACTCATTTCCTAACCTTTGACAGTCATCTTAGTTTCCAACAAAATTTATTAAAGTATCCAATACCTGTTATTGCAATCATTGCACCATTTAACAACTATGCAATAATAATGGAGATGTTTGAAGAAATTGTCAGGGTTGTAAAAACAGCTGTTCCCGGTTCAAATGTTGTTATTTACCAGAAAAAATAATTAATCGGATATCTTGTACACAGCCTATGCGCAGAACATTAGAAGATTCTTACCGCCACGAAGCACTTCGAAGAAAATTAGTGCATACTATTCAGGCCAAAGGCATTACAGATGAAAAGATTTTGGCTGTGATGCTGGATTTACCCCGTCATTATTTTCTGGACTCAGCATTTGATGAAAAAGCATATGAAGACATAGCTTTTCCTATAGGAGAAGGACAAACCATTTCTCAACCTTATACGGTCGCTTATCAAAGCCAGTTGCTGGAAATTAAGCCATTTGAAAAAGTACTGGAGATTGGAACCGGCAGTGCCTACCAGGCAGTTGTACTTGCAGAATTGGGTGCACAGGTATATACCATTGAACGACAAAAGAAATTATTTGATGCAAACAAATCATTTGAGTTTTTAAAAAAATATACAAACATCAAATTTTTTTATGGTGATGGGTATAAAGGATTGCCAACTTATGCCCCATTTGACAAAATAATTATCACCGCTGCTGCGCCAGAAATTCCACCACAACTCATTCAGCAATTAAAGCCCGGTGGCATGATGGTCA
>JANMLJ010000507.1:0-10847 GCA_031372465.1 Chitinophagaceae bacterium
TGCAAATGTACGAAAATTCTAACTGGCAAGGGATGATGATACAGGAAGCGGCTAATTAATAATTTGTCCGAAGGACTCCTTTGGAGAAGTGCTACGTACATTACCGAGCTATGCTATACATAAAAAGTTGTTACTATTCAACGTCATGACTAAAACTGCCACCAAGGCACAAATACACCAAGTTTCACTAAGTAGTTCACCATCCTAAAATGAATCGTTTTATACCATCTTTTATTAATGGCACTTTAAAGTTTATCAGATAGCCAAGTCGCTTGCCCGTTAATTTCAGATGACTCAGTATTTGTGCTTATTAAACAGGGGTGACCGTTTCCAATGCCTTAAGTTCTCAAATCACTAAATCATTTACCAAAACATCTAATCGCAAACCCTCTTTGAATACTATATCATCAAACACGATGGGGATATCTAATTGTTGTTTTATGTCACAGCCCTGTTTTGACAAGATATGTCAAAAACATGCTTCATAGACTTTTTCCAACAGGCCAGGTCCAGGTGTTTTATGAACTACATAAGCGGCATTGACAATCAGTTTACCGGTCTTTTCTTCCCTGGCAGATAATTCTATAAAACTCCCTTTGTGCATCTTCGTGTCCTGGTGACTTAGTGGCAAATTGTTTTAAAATTATCAACTGGATAATGATGTGTAATAGTCATAGGACAAAAATACTTCAGCACCTCTCTAAAGGAGTCCTTCGGACAAATTATTAATTAGCCTTGATTACCCCAATAATTCACTTTACTATAAATCGGCTTACATTTGCACTATACCCGGGTGGCGAAATTGGTAGACGCACTACCTTGAGGTGGTAGCGCTGGAAACGGCGTGCTGGTTCAAATCCAGTCTCGGGTACCATGTTATTCTCTGAAATAATAATTGTTTCCGGGAATAACATTTTTTATGTAGGATGGGAGATCAGATTAGAATTTTTCAATGTAATTACTTTGTAATAACTTCGTTTGATGCGAATAAAAATAATAGATATTGGGAATTCTAAAGGCATCCGTCTTCCGCAAGCCCTTATACAACAGTATCATCTCGAAAATGGAGTTACTGTTGAATTAACGAAAGAGGGTATTATGCTTAGTTCGTCTCATAAAGCCCGTGCAGGCTGGGAAGAACAGTTTAAACAGGCAACTGGTAAAATAACAGCAGAAGAAAAAAACTGGATGGATAGTGGCAATAAGTTTGATAAAGATGAATGGACATGGTAGTCAAGCGTACAGAAGTATGGATGGTACAATTAAATCCAACCTTGGGCAGCGAAATTAAAAAGTCACGCCCCTGCGTAATCATTTCTCCTGACGAGGCTAACAAGTATTTGAATACAGTTACCATTGCTCCGTTAACTGCTACAATAAGGCCTTACCCTTCACGAGTGAACTGTACATTTGACCGAAAGAAAGGACAGGTGGCTATAGATCAAATACGTTCAGTAGATAAAGAGCGGCTGAAAAAGAAACTGGGGGTAATGGACAAACATACAGTCGAAGCAATTTTTAATCTTTTACAGGAATATTTCAACTATTAATCTCATCTTGATAAAATAGTCCACTTAAAAAAATGTTGGTCATTCAGGTAAGTAAAGTTTTAAATTCGTCGGAGAAACTGATATAATCCTGGACAATTTGGTCAGATAATTTTCCGGTTCCCTCTACCATGTTATTCTCTGAATTAATAATTGTTTTCTGGACGATTTTTTTTGCCCTGTTCAGAACGGGTAAAATCCAGGAAATCTTCCATCAATTTGTTAGATAATTTTCTGACACACGGTACTAAAGCGAAGTTTATCCTTTGCTTTTTTATTTTTCCGGCTGCATTACTTTCTTCATCCAACTTCTAACCTTACTATTCGCATTTTTTAAAAGCAAACTTTTATTGTTGTTGATCTTTTCCTGAAATGCTATTAAAAGCTCATATTCTTCAAATGCTTTTGGTAAATAGTCCTTTCTGAAATGCTTTAATCGTTGTAACAGTATTTCATAATCCTGCCAGTTGCCTAAATCGTCAAGCAGGCTATGCAACGCATCCTGGTGCCAGGTTTCCAGCGTATAATCAGCGGGGAATAAACCGATCCAATAATAGACTTCTTTCAGATTTTGCCTTACCTGGTGTGGCTTCCGTAAATGTTTTTTTGTGGATGATAAGCGGGTATTGATAATTGTTGTGAGCGCTGTATAAAATTCTTCATCTACAGGCAGTTCGCTATCCTGTTTTAATGCCCATGCAATTTTTGTCAACTCCTTTTTATGATAATGATGCATTTCCTGGTTGGCCCAGGCACTGGTTATCTTTTGCAGCGCTTTCAGGTATTGTTTCCATTCTTTGCAGGAACCACTGGTTTCCTTTTCAAAACGATTGGTTAATGACCGGCAAATTTCTACATCACGCTGTCGGCCTAAAATGTTAAAAAGTATTTCCGTTTTTTTAAGTTGTCGTTCCCAGCCAGGTTCTTTTTTAAACAAAATGTACAAATTCAGCAATGCCCTTAGCTTTTTGATAGCAACCCTGATATCGTGTACAGCAGCTGTATTTATTTGCTGCTGTAAGAGGGATAGCTGTTGGTCAAAATCCTTTTGTGATTTTTTCCAATGAAATAATATACTATTGCTGGTAGCCATAAAAGATTACAGGCAACAGAAATCTCCTGCCTGATTGGCTGTAATATATTACAGATAGATAGCAATAAACATGAGTATGGTCAGCAGGATTATTGATTTAATCTATCAACTGCCTTATTGCCCAAAAGTGTAGCTGTATTCAATCTTGCCGGTCAGTTGTTTATCTTTATTAAACAGGGCCTCCTTGGTTTTAAGACCTTTATTGTCAAAGATATATCTCCAGGTAAGATAGCTGAGGCTGACGCTTGATGTGGTAGTGATTTTTTGTATTATCCGGTCACTGTCATCATATTCAAATAAAATATCAGGAAGTAATTTTTTTGCTTTTTTATTATACCGGACTATATCAGTCAGGCGATTTTTGTCATCATAATAATAGTAAAGTACACCTGTTTCTCTTCCATACCGGTATGTTTTTTCATCGGCGGTATTACCAAATTCATCAGTAGTGAAACGGATTTCGAGACTATCGGTCTTATTGATGATGCGCCACATTTTTTCTGGTTTACCGGTACTGGTATATAACCAACGATGAACTTCTGTCTGCGTAAAATCATTGGCAGAATCTTTGGCAGTGTTTTGAATGCTGTTGATTCTTCCGTTGGCATCATATTCATAAACTGTTTCACTTACAAGGGCACTGGAAGTATCTGTTGATCTTATTACTCTTCCATTGAGATCAAACTTTTGGTAGTTAACTGTTTTATTTAAATTATTGAAGGAAGAAATTCGTAATGCTCTTCCGGATTCTTTTACTTCCTGGTATTCAGAAAAATCGGAGGTTTTTGCGCCACGCTGGTCGTATCCGGCTGCGGAAACAGTTTTAACTTTATTGGCCAGGAATGTTTTCATTTGCCGGTTGGTTTCCATCGTGCCAAGAATGTCATTATAATAATACTGTGCCTGCAGGCCAAACGCAAAAAGGACGGAGAGGGGTAATAAGATGGTTTTCATGGAAATGATATTGTTTAACTACGCAAAGTTACTTTAATTGTTTAGTAACGAAATAGAAAGGGATCTTGTATTTTTTGTGCCTCTCTTTTATATCGGAGCCAATTAATGAAAATAAATACGTTAAAAAGAATAGGAAATTGCCTTCTTTGTGTGGCGTAGTAGTATTTTTAAGAAAAAATTAAGTGTCTCACATCCCTGAAAGGAAAGAAAAAGACTGCCTGAACTGTGGTGCCATTGTACAGGGTCATTATTGTCATCAATGTGGCCAGGAGAATGTAGTACCCAAGGAAACTTTCTGGCACATGGTTACTCATTTTTTTTATGATATTACCCATTTCGATAGTAGCTTTTTTCATACAATACACCATCTTATTTTAAAACCGGGTTTTTTATCTACGGAATATATGTCAGGCCGGCGGGCCAGCTACCTGCACCCGGTAAGGATGTATGTTTTTACATCAGCTCTATTCTTTTTATTATTTTTTAGTTTATTTAAAATAAAAGATAACGTTACGTTAACTTCTGAAACGCCGTTAAATAATATTCAAAGGGCTGAGTATATCATTTCGTTGCAAAACAGGTTAAAAAAGGATAGCAGTAACAAGACGTTGAAAGCTAAACTTATTTTGTTCAACGATACTACCCTGCAGTTGTCGGCAGCTGATACTATTGAAAATACTTTTAAAGATTTTAAAAGTATTGCGGAATATGACTCTGCACAGAAAGCATTGCCTTCCTCCAAAAGAGCAGGCTGGCTTAAAAACCTATTGACAAAAAAGCGTATTAATATAATTAATAAATACCGGAAAAATCCTGAGGAAGCCCTTACGAAATTATTGGAAATTTTTTTTCACCGACTGCCTTATCTACTCTTTGTTTCATTACCAATATTTGCCTATCTGCTTAAATTGGTTTATATCAGGCGAAAGAACTATTTTTTTGCCGATCATGGAGTGTTCACCATTCATCTCTATATTTTTTCTTTTATCGTATTAATGGTTGCTTTTGGTCTTGGTAAATTGCAGGATATTACCAGGCTGAAATTTATGGAAACAGTTACAGTCCTTCTTTTAGTAGGATTGTTGAGTTACCTGTACATTGCCATGTATAATTTTTATAAACAGCGATGGGGAAAGACATTTATAAAATTATTGCTGATTTCTTTTTTATCAGTGATAATGATACTTTTTTTATTCTTCATTTTTCTTTTGTTTTCTTTTGCTACATTTTAAATAGTATTAAATATGCATACAAAAACGGATATCGCCTTTTCAAGGTTGGTCAGCATAATGGATGACTTAAGGGAAAAATGCCCCTGGGATAAAAAGCAAACTATTCAATCACTACGGCAAATGACCATTGAGGAAACCTATGAACTGGCTGATGCGATTACGGAGGAAAACTGGAAAAGCATTAAAGAAGAACTGGGCGATATGTTATTACACATTGTTTTCTATGCAAAAATCGGAAGCGAGCAAAAGAAGTTTGAACTCGATGAAGTAATAAATGGAATATGCGAAAAACTGATCTACCGGCATCCGCAAATTTACAGCGATATTAAAGTAAAAGATGCGGATGATGTTAAAAGAAATTGGGAAAAACTAAAACTAAAAGAAGGGAAAAAATCGGTTATTGAAGGAGTACCGGTATCATTGCCAGCAGTAGTGAAAGCCATGCGGTTACAGGAAAAAGCCAAACAGGTAGGTTTTGAATGGGATAACAAAGAACAGGTTTGGGAAAAAGTGGAGGAGGAGCTTCAGGAATTGAAAACAGCAGTCGGGAACAGGGAAACTGGAGCAGATGGCCAGGACAAAGAGAAACTCCACGCAGATATGGAGGATGAATTTGGTGATGTAATGTTCTCTTTAATTAATTATGCACGGTTTTTGCAGTTGGATGCTGAAAATGCGCTGGAAAGGACGAATAAGAAATTTATTTACCGTTTTACACAAATGGAACAAAAAGCACAGCTTAACGGTAAAAAACTAATCGATATGACTTTAGATGAAATGGATGCACTTTGGAACGACATTAAACAACAACGACCACAATAGTGAAACTACCGGCAAATAAAATCATATATAGTAAGTATAGTTTGCTTGGTATAGCAGTCTTGCTTTTTATCCTCTCCTTTGTTTTCAATAAATTATACATTAACCGTTCATCAGTTGTACAGGAAGTAAAACTGGCGGAGAAATATATTAGCAATCAGCAAAAGGATTTTGCTCTTTTCTGTAAAGACAGTTCAACCATTAACCGTCTTCTTGGCTTAAAAGAAACCCTGGCTGAGTTCAATCAGCTGTCTTCAAAGAAGTACGGTATTTTTCTCTATTCGAAAGATGAATTCGGGAATATAACCATGAAATTCTGGAATGATCAGTTAGTAATTCCTTCTTCGGAATTGCTGGCGGTTGAAGATGGGGAGTATTTTTCAAAACAACCGAATGGCTGGTATTATTGTATAAAAGAAACACTAAAGGGCTACCGCTTGCCAGGGAAGTTGTTTTCAATTGCCATGGTGCCAATACGGTCTGAATTTTTTATAACAACAGATTACCTGCCCCAACAGTTTTTTTATAGCAGCTCAGCAGATAAAAGAGTGAAGATTAGTACAACTGTTACTGACTTTCCGGTAAAAACAGTATCCGGCAAAACGCTTTTTTACCTGGACAAGAAAACGGCTCTATCTATTCCTTATAATGACCGTAAAACAATTTTATTACGCTTTGGTGGGATATTGTTGCTTTTTTTATTTATTCACCTGTTAGCCGAAACTGTTTTTAATAAAAGCAGCACCTGGAGAGCTATAGGTTTTCTTGCACTGGTTTTAGTGATTTTTCGGTTAGCTACCTATTATTTTCCTTCACTGTTGAATCTGCGGCAGTTTGAATTATTCAGTCCTGTAATTTATGGGTCCAATGCTATTCAACGTTCACTCGGTGATTTATTAATTAATGCAATTCTTTTTTGCTGGGTAGTTTTATTTGCCTGGTCCAAATTGCGGTTTATAGAAAATCCCGGGGTCAATTTCTCCAAGCAGCAAAAATGGGTGATTGGAGTTTTTTCTTTATGCCTGTTGATTTTTTCAACCTTTATTCTGGCAACCGTTATCCGAAGCCTGGTGTCCGATTCAAAAATATCATTTGATGTTACTAATTTTTTCAGCCTGAACCGTTTTACAATTGTCGGATTCTTTGTGCTGGCTTGTCTTTCTTTATCCTATTATTATTTTTCACAGCTTTTACTAAGGCTTGTTTTTCCTTTGTTTGCCGGTAAGAATTTTCTTATCTACTATGCTATTGGTTTTGCCGGGTTGGTATATCTTACTACCCGTACCGGGCATACCGATGTAGTATTTTATTTGCCGGTTTTGATCTGGCTATTGATCTACACCTGGCTTGTAAACAGGAAAGGAGTAATTTTTAACCGTATCAGGATTAATATCGCCGGAATACTTTCCTGGATATTTGTTTTTTCTGTTTCAATTACGGCCATCATGTTTTCTCAAAACAGGAAAGTAGAATGGGAAAGAAGAAAACTGATTGCGGATAAATTGGCGGTACAAACGGACCCATCGAGTGAGCGGTTAATGAGTATTGCTATCAGGTACCTCGACAGCGATTTTCTGAGTGATAATTTCTACCGCTTTTTTAATGAAGGAAAAAATAAGTTGTTAAGGGATAGTATTATTACCGATAGCTACAGTGGCTACCTCAATAAGTATGATACAAGGATGTATGTATTTGATTCTGTTGATAAGCCATTATACAATGAAGATCCGACTTCTTTTGAATCGTTGAATGCAATACTTACCGTACAGTCCAAGCAAACGCAAACAGAAGGGTTATATTATTATGAAACATCTTTCGAAAAATTTAATTATATCACCCGCCGGGAAGTAACAGATCCCACCAACAAAAAACTGGGTTCTTTCTTTATCGTTTCCAACCTGAAAAATTACAGCCGGGACGCATTGTTTCCGGAGCTTTTCCGGCAATTCAAAGAAACGGATCCCGAGAATTCTCCCATTTATTCCAACGCAGTGTTTGATAAGTTGCGATTGGTTTCACCACCTGTCAATTATCCTTTCCCTATCTGGCTGACAACGAATGAAATTCCGAAAGAAGAGATTACACAACGAACCAATGGTGATTATGATGAACTATGGTACAATGCCGGAAATGAAAAAGTAGTAGTAATAGCCAGGAAAAAACAGGCCACTATTGAAACGATCACCTTGTTCTCGTATATTTTTTGTTCTTTTCTTTTTCTCGTTGCTTTTGTACAGTTGATTTCTTTTGTACTTAAAACCGGGTACAATTGGACAGGTCTGAAAAAGCTTTTCCAGTTGAATATCCGTACACAGGTACACACTACTATTATATTTATCAGCATTTTCTCCTTCCTGGTTATCGGGGCAGCCACCATCTCCTTTTTTATAAGCAGGAATAAACAAAGTAACAGCGAAAAACTAAGCCGTACCATGAAGATCATGGTCAATGAAATGGAGAAAAAAATGGCCGACCATAATACCTTTGATGATGTGGTGAAAATTTATGATTCAGTGTCGAATACCGGTTTGCAAAAGTTGGTCAATGAAGTTTCTGATATTCATGGCGTGGATGTAAATGTATATGATCTTAAAGGCGACCTGCAGGTTTCATCAGAAGCAAATGTTTATACCAAAGGAGTATTAAGCAAGAAGATGGATCCAACAGCTTTTTATCATCTTGACAGGAGCAGGCAGGTGCAACATACACAGGAAGAAAAGATCGGTAATTTCTCTTATATCAGTATTTATTCACCGGTAAGAGATGATAAAGGCAAAGTGTATGCATATATTAATATTCCCTATTTTACGTCCAAGCCAGAGCTGCGGCAGGAGATCTCCAATTTTCTTGTAACAATAATAAATTTAAATGCGTTTATTTTTTTGATTGCCGGGTTGATTGCATTATTTATTACTAACCGGATCACTAACTCTTTTTCCATCATCAGCGATAAAATGAAAGAAGTAAACCTTGGAAAAATGAATGAACAAATTATCTGGAATCGTACAGATGAGATCGGTGATCTGGTGCAGGAGTATAATAAAATGGTGGATAAACTAGGTGAAAGTGCAAAAGCATTAGCTAAAAGTGAAAGGGAGGGAGCCTGGCGGGAAATGGCAAGACAAGTGGCGCATGAAATCAAAAATCCATTGACACCAATGAAACTAAGCATACAATACCTGCAAAAGGCTATCAATAATAATCAACCGAATGTAAAAGAATTATCCGGCAGTGTTGCCAATACATTAGTAGAACAAATTGATCACCTTTCAAAGATTGCTGCAGATTTTTCGCAGTTTGCTAATATTGGTACTACCAATGTAGTACTGTTTGATCTGCATGATGTGTTAAGCTCATTAAAAAAATTATATACTGCCGGTGAACAGGTACAGGTAGACTGGTTACCTGTCAGTGAACCATTAATGATGAATGCAGACAAAACGCAAATGAACCGTTTATTCACCAATCTTTTTGGCAATGCAGTAGATGCCTGTAAAGGAAAAAGCTCCTGTAAAATTGAAGTAAAAGAGTTAAAGACCGATGGCTGCATACGGATTAGTATAAATGATAACGGTGAAGGAATTGCTGCTGAAATGCAGGAAAGGATATTTATTCCCAACTTTACAACCAAATCTTCAGGTACCGGTTTAGGGTTGGCGATGTGTAAAGGAATTGTAGAGCAGGCAAAGGGAAAGATCTGGTTTGAAACTGTACTTGGTACCGGGACTACATTCCACGTTGAATTACCTGTCGTTTTGTAAAAGAATATTTAACGGATTATAGTAAATGCTTTTTGTTGAATTTTTTTTTGCTAAGGGATAATTATTTTTTGTCCCTCCCAATGAAGTTGTACGGAAGATGATAGTCCAGTTGGCAGATGTTGCCATTTACAATAAAGGAGAAATTATTAGCAACAATTGAAATAATTGTTCAATCTTAATACTCTTTCTACTTCTTATCTTTATGATCAAATAAAGAGTATGAAACGTTTTGTATTTTTTCTCCCCTTTGTATTTGTTGCCATCGCTGCCAAAACTCAAACACAAAAGCCGCCATTACATGGAAAAAACTGGATGGCTATTACAGGAAAACCATTGGCTGCTACTGCAGGATCAATCATTTTTCAACAGGGTGGAAACGCAGTAGATGCTGCCTGTGCAATGCTCGCAGCTACCTGCACCATGTGGGATGTGCTGAGTTGGGGTGGAGAAACGCAGGCATTGATCTATAATCCGAAAACAAAAAAAGTTATTGCTATTAATGCATTGGGTGTGGCCCCAACAGGAGCCACCGTTAATTTTTTTAAAGGCAAAGGATATTCATTTCCTCCGGAGTACGGCCCGTTGGCAGCAACTACTCCGGGAACTGTGGGGGGATTATGTCAGATGCTGGCTCAGTATGGTACGATGAGTCTGGAGCAAGTGCTCACACCTGCTATGCAATTAGCCGCGGGCTATCCCATTGATGCACAAACTGCGAATTCGATGGAGAGAGGGAAAGATAGAATCAAAGAATGGCCCTATAGCAAAAAAATATTTTTACCACATACCGGAGAAAAAAGAGAAGCACCTGAAGCAGGCGAAATTTTTGTTCAAAAAGATTTATTGGCAACACTAACTAAAATGGTGGAAACAGAAAGAGTGGCCATTAAAAAAAAGAAAAGCCGTCAGCAAGCTATCATGGAAGCCAATGACCGTTTTTATAAAGGAGATATTGCCAAAGAATTTGTAAGAGGTTGCCAGGAACAGGGTGGATTGATAACCATGGAGGACCTTGCAAAATGGAAACCCATTGAGGAGGAGCCCATGTCTGTAAATTATAAAGGGATAGAAGTGTACAAATTACAACAATGGACACAGGGACCAATGCTGTTGCAATCATTAAACATACTGGAGAATTTTGATTTGAAGAAAATGGGGTACAACAGCACACAGTATATTCATACGTTGTATCAAACGATGAACCTCACGTTTGCTGACCGGGATTTTTATTATGGCGATCCTTACTTTCCACCTGCTGAACCAATGAAAGGGTTATTGAGTAAAGAGTATGCCAAACAACGGGCTGCGTTGATAAAACCAGGAATGAATGATGCTGGTGCCAATCCCGGAGACCCTTATCCTTTTGAAGGAAAAACAAATCCATATACTGAATTGCTAAAAAAATGGAATAAATCCGGTGATGGAAATCGGAATTTTGTTC
>JANMLJ010000509.1:0-10882 GCA_031372465.1 Chitinophagaceae bacterium
TGCAAATGTACGAAAATTCTAACTGGCAAGGGATGATGATACAGGAAGCGGCTAATTAATAATTTGTCCGAAGGACTCCTTTGGAGAAGTGCTACGTACATTACCGAGCTATGCTATACATAAAAAGTTGTTACTATTCAAAGTCATGACTAAAACTGCCACAAAGGTGTCACGGAATAAAGAGAGATTGAAATTCAAATCTTAACTATTTATAATCTTTGTGTTTAAAAATTGTATTTCTTACGTTGCTTAAAAGGTTTGAAACACGGAGGCACGGAGGCACAAAGACACTAAGAAAAGATTTTAGAAAGAAGGTGTTTTCTTCTCCGTGCCTCCCTGTCTTAGTGCCTTTGTGTTTAAAAATTGTATTTCTTACTTTACTTAAAGCGTTTGAAACACGGAGGCACAAAGACACTAAGAAGAGATTTTGGAAAGAAGGTGTTTTCTTCTCCGTGCCTCCGTGTCTTAGTGCCTTTGTGGCAAATTATTTTAAAATTATCAACTGGATAATGATGTGTAATAGCCATAGGCCAAATATACTTCAGCACCTCTCCAAAGGAGTCCTTTGGACAAAATATTAATTAGCCCAGGAAGCCGCAGGGCAAACGCTTTAAAAAAAGGAATTCGGCACATGGATGACACGGATTGAAGAGATTTGCCCGGTTTTTTTTGACTAAGCTATAAAACTTGATTCAAATAGCCTGTTATTAATTAAATGAACACCCCTGCCCGACTGAGTCATTCAGGCGGGGATTATCCTGCTTCGCTGGATGAATAATCGCCGAAATTATGCAAATTATTCTGCGAAGCAGAATAGAAATTAGTGTTCATCCGTCCAGTATGTGTATCCGTGTGCAAATTCTTTTCTAATCGAATAATTATGAAGTATTTTAATGCGTTTGCCCTTCAGGAACCCGGCTATTCGTGTGCTGCAAGAATCGGTACCCGGCTATGATACGCCAACCGCTTGGTATGGGAAGATTTAAACATGGAGACAGCATTGCTCTGGTGTTTGGGAATGGTCACTAACAGGTCAATATTATAGTCTTTTACAAAAGTGTCCACCGCCTCATAAAAATCACTCAATGTCAGGAAATAAAACTCTTTTTTAAAAGAACTGAACATCTTTCGAAAGGCTTCTTTCCCGATTTCTATTTCTTCCGTTAGCGAAACATAATGATGTGTGCTTACATTAACAATATGAAGCATCGGATTAAATATTTCCATTACAGAAGAGATCAATGCAGATGGGGTAGTGGCTTCCACATCTTTAAAGTCAGAAGTAAACATCACATTGTTTATCCCCTTATAGGTGATATCCTGTGGTATGATCATTACTGGTAATAAATTCTTATCCACCAGTTTTAATGTATTACTGCCAAACATCGCCTGCCGGATCTCCGATTTTCCGGTAATACCCATTACTATTAAGGTAGCTCTGGTGGTATGGGCAAGCCGGGAAATATTTTCAATCAGATCACCACCCATTTCATTTTCATACTCTACATTATAAACTCCGTTTGCCAAAAATTCTTTCTTCAGGCTTTCCTGGTAGCCAACCACCACATCATGATCACCCGGGTGGTCATAATTGGAATAAAGAACAGCAATAGTATCTTTTTTGCCTGCCAGCATTTGGGCAGTAAAACGGGCGGCATTCAGGGAGGTTTCGGAAAAATCAACTGGAACTATAACTCTATGCATTATTTTGTTTTTAACCCAGCCTTGTTGGCTTGTCAGCGTATTGTTGGATGTTTTGTTTCTGAGGGATAAATTTACAGCATTGCATTGGGATTTGATAAATTTTAAACAAATCTCCTTATTTATACGCATTTCATTAAACAGATTCCGACAGCAAATTTTATATATAATGAGTCTTGCCTCGATAGAAGGTGAAATATTTGTATGGCTGCATCACAGAGAAGTCCGCTGGATCCCAGTAAATTATTCCGGTGATTTCAGTTGAAGGGGTATTCAGCTGTATGTTATACCATTTACATTAAAAGTAAGCTATTGAGTATGTACCCATTTGCTGTGTATTTGCACACGGATAACACGGGCTAAACGGATGAACACAGATTTTCCTGCTACGCAGAAATCCAGGATTTTGATTTATCAAAATAATCAGTGTTCATCTATCCAATCCGTTTTATCTTCCGCAACGGAGGGACAGGCTGTGTGCAAAAATGTATTTTTAATGTAATTGGTATTACATATTATTCCGGGGCTGCTGTATCATCCGCGCTACTCAATAAATTCTCTCTCTATCAAGAGTAAAAGAAGGAGATTTTTTTAGTTGATTTCTAATCAGAAATATACACCTGGTATTTACGGATTAATAAATAGACTCAAAAGTGTATTGCTGTTCTAGTCTTATGAAGAAGGGAATAGTTCCGGTTATCGATGCCAATTGCTGTACATATTCACGAAAGGTCCCGGATTTGAAATGATGATTGGCTATTGATTCTCTTTTAAAGCTTTTAATATGTACAAAGTGGCAGGCATTGTTATATTCGTTATAACACTGACTGCGCATTCCACCGGGTTCATGTTTGTGCAGTGCTTCAAAATAATGATCAATCACTTTTTGAACTGATTGCTGCCGGTCTTCCTGCAAGTTAAATGTCATAACATACCTTACCATATTGCTGAAGGTTTTGGTAAAATCTTTCTGCTGATAGAAAGGCAGAAGCGGGCTAAAAAATGCTGCTTGCAACAGTACTATTTGGGATGAACGGTTACTATTCTTTATAAAGGACTAATTTGTATTGAAGTTATCTATCCTTACTACTTTATTGGAAGGGGTAATTGAGCTAAACATTTTTTTTATCAATTCATTATCGTGCTGGTATACATCATCCCTGAAATTGAGCAGCCCTTCGTTATCTACCCAGGCAGTATAATAGATGATAAAAACCGGAATAGCCTCTTTTAATTTTACGCCTTTCTCCGTTGTCTGGTTCATAGCATCAACAATTTTTTCTTTGGTCCAGCTGGCATCATTTCGCAATAACCACTCCGCCATTTTTTGTGGTTCACTCAATCTGATACATCCATGACTAAACGCCCTTTTATCCTGCCCAAATAAACTTTTAGAAGGAGTGTCATGAAAATACATATTGAAACTGTTGGGAAAAATAAATTTTACTTTACCCAATGCATTACCTGGTCCCGGTTTTTGACGGATACCATTACCGACTCTTTCCATGTTTTTGCCGGCTAAATAATTGGGGTTCCTGGCAATGGAAGGGTTGATTTCTTTTTGAATGATGCTTTGCGGTACATTCCAGTAAGGGCTGAAAATAACCTGGTTCAGGTCACCATTAAACATCATGGTGTTATTGCCTACCCGGCCAACTACCACCACCATATCAAATACAGTTTTATTGCCGTCATAAACATGCAACATAAATTCTGGCAGATTTACAATGATGAGATTGCCAACCGGTTTTTGCGGCAGCCAGCGCATCCTATCCATATTCAAAAGCACCTGCATCAATCTTTCTTTAGCGGGAACGTTCATGTCTTTTATTAAGGTAGCTGTTATAATACCCGTTGGTTTGTAACCATGCCTTTTTTGAAAATTTTTTACGGCCAATTCCAATGTGTCAGTAAAAGCAGTTGAACTGTCGTTGCCGGACATATCCAACGTAAGTTGTAATCTTTTTTTAATTAAAGAAACCGTAGCTGAACTTTCTCCTTTTGAAATGGATTTTGCAGTTGGTATCACAGCCCATCCGCCTGCTAAGGTAATGTCCAGGTATCGCTGCAGGGTTTTCTTCAGGTTGCCATACATATCATTCACCTGTTCATAGTATTTTTCATCACTGTGTTTCTTATTCAGTAATGAATCGGCCATTTTTAAAGGGTCTTGCTTTTTTATCGGTATAAATTTTTCCTGTTCTTTTCTTTTTACATAACCTTTTTCATACGTACTATTGATAAAGCGGATAAAGTGTTCAGTAAATCCATATTCCGTATTTAAAATAGCAGCGTCTTTTGTATTGGCCGTCATTTTCTCCTGGTTGAGGTATCTTTCTGCCTCTTTGTAAAAAACAGAATTGACCAGTGAAGTATCTTTCAGGTGGGTGACAGCATAGTCATACTGGTTCCAGAAAAACCGGGCCTGTTCGGTTAATCCGTTTGTGGAGAACCAGGCATATTGATAATTCCTGGCATTGTAAAAACTTCGTATACGCAAGGCAATTTTCTTATCGCCAATTTGCCGCTCGCTTATATATTTTTCCATGGTAAGGCTGTCGAGAAACATATCGTTATAGGCAATCTCTTTTGTAACAGTATAATCTCTGTCAGTTACATTTTTTGCCAGTGCAGCCTCTTTCACCGTGATAGGTGCATCTACATCTTCTATCTCAGGCTGATTGGTTGAAGCTTCTTTTTCTTTTTCGGCATTGGTGCAGCCGGCTAAAAAAATAATAGCTGCGAGGAGGAAATTGGCTTTAAATTTCATAGCATGAATTGTGAGGTTTAATGAACATATTTTTTGATGTTATGCAACCCGAAGTTTCTGGTAATATCAATTAGACAGTAAAAATACATTTTTGCACACGGATTAAACGGATAGGATAGATAAACACAGATTATTTTGATAAATCAAAATCCTGGATTTTTGCATAGCAGAAAAATCCCCGCCTGAATGGCTTAGTCGGGCAGGTGTGTTTATCCGTTTAGTCTGTCTCATCCGGTGCAAATCCACAGATAATAGTGCATCTTCTCAATAACCTGTTTTTAACGTCATATTGGTATTAAAATACAATTTGTTCAAAAAAGGAATGGATTCTTTTTACAACAATTATTTGCTATTATCAGGAAGAAATTTTTTGTGTAAATAATTTCTTTTTGAGTACCGTAGCAGCTATTGTGTAACCACCTTCGGAACCATCTACAAAATGGATATGACTTTCATCCATGGATCGGACATAACAGGACATCACTGATTCTTTACTTACAAATAATCCATAACGGATAATGCCTTGTTGTTCCAGGTCATTTAATGCTTTTTCTAATTGTTCCCGCTGTTTAACAGTTCCGGAAATAACGGTATTTATTCTACCATCTATTACCAACGTATCAGACATATCTACTAACTGGGTAAGGTAGGATTTTCCGGTTTTTGTTTTGAAATAAAGTATCCCAATTAAAGTGGTGAGCCATGTCTTGATAAGATAAATGGGTTTATACCCGCCCAGCTTTACCCGCATTTCTGATCCTATTTTTTTAAGAGTGCCTTTCAATTTAAGTTTCGAAGTGCTGATAGGTGTTCTTTTTTCCTGTGCGCCATAGATCTTATCTAACTGGTCAATTACTTTTTTGAAAGCTTCCTGTTGTTTTATTCCTTCCTGTGCAATCACCAGCAGGCTTACTACTTCATCATAATTTTCGGGAGGTTTTATTTTGTCCCACCGGCATTGCATTCCGCTTAGATCCAGTTCTTCTTCTGTGATGGAAGGGGCTGCCAGCAGATAATCTTCTCCTTTAATAATTTTTTCAGCATAGGAGAGGCCTCCGCCTAATAAAACAGGTATAGAGAATAGTTGTGATGTTTTGTGTTTGCTGATATTCAGAAAATGACCATTATCATAAATTGCTGACACCGGTACATGACCTACCCGTAGCATCAGATTAAAATTCTGTTGGGTGTTTTGCTGATGAAGCACCAGTGCTTTTGTTACAGCTTCCAGTATAGAAGATGGAACAATAAAAGTGGCACCATCGCCACCAAAGAAAAAGGGAACCGATAAATTTTCTTTATACGCAATATTCAGAACGGCTACAATACTTCCTGTTGCCACCAGGTTCACCGTTTCGTGTAATCCATTGGCCACTGCTTCAGTGGATTTCTTTACGTCGGTGATCAATACATGCCAGTTGGCAGGCACTTTAAAAAACAGGTGCTCCTCCATCAGCAGTTCGCTGAGTGAAATTTGATTGACTGGTAACCTTGTGTAAAAAAGGTCTGTGGTGCCGGCAGACATCTGTATAGTAGAATTTGTCAGGAAAGTTAAGTTTTTCCTGACTACTCATAATGGTGTTTACTACTTAATTTTTTCAAATAGTAATAAACATAAATGATAAAGGGGGTGGCTTACCGGGCAGAGTTGTCTTAAACCTGTTAAATAGCCCCAAGCCTGGTAATCTCTACGCCATTAAAGATGCGGCAAAGATTAATATCTTTTGATTTATTATATTCTTCAATACTTGCACCGTTTACGATACGCCACAGGTTCTTTGATTTTAATTCAGAATAATCAGCGGTTTTAATAAACATGCCGGTTATTGCCTGTCTTGCTTTAAAACTAATGTTTACTACGGATTTGTCCAGATGCTTAATCAGTACGAATTTCTCGATTTGTTCGTTTGTCATATATTTTTTTTATTACGTCCCATTCCCGGAATCATCCTGAAATTCAGGCCTACGGTATAGTATCATCAGCGTTGAAGAATCAGGGAGTAAAAATTAAAAAATCGTTACTGGCTGAAAACTTTCAAACCGGATGCTTGTAAAGATAGGCTTTTTAGAGGGATAATTGCTTCAAAAGTGGAGAAGATCGCTTTAGGGTTGTTCCGGTTGACGGAAGGTTTTGCTTTGTTCAGAAATAAACCGGCTTTTGTTGAAATAAAAGCAGACCTTCGCATAGCTTGCTGCCTGTTTAAATCCACAATTATTTCAATTTATGTACACTTACACCTGGAAGAAATACCTGCCTGTAATCAGGTTATTATTAAAACGGTCAGCCACGGCCGAGCAGACGGTTTCATTAAACCGTACTGATTTTGAAAAAACTACAAAACTCAGGAAGCCGGCTTGCTCATTTTCTGTTGAAATAGTGAAGGGGCGGTTAACTACTATTAATAACCAGTCGGTACCTGCTAAAGACCTGATTGAGATTTTACAGGAAGATGAAATTGCTAAAACGCTGATGCGTCAAAACCAGTATGCTGTAAGCCTTAACTCCGATTTTATACTGAGTATAAAAAATATCACCCCGGTAGCTGCAGGTGGTGATGAGGCAGAAAAATAAAAAGAGGCAGTCCCAAAAGTCAATTAAAGAATAAATGCCGGTAAGGCGATAAGACGGTAAGTATTGAAATTCAACTACTATTTTCTTCCCGACTTTCCATCTTCCCGGCAATATTTAGCGTTTAAAACAGCCTCTTCTAATCTATAAAAATGATGTGGCGGTTATTACCATCTCTTGTTTTCTGAACGGGGTGCTTTTTCCCTTGCTACTGTTACTGACATAGCCCGGCCTTCAATATCTTTATTATTCAGGTCCTTCATCGCTGCATTGGCTTCTTCATCAGCCCCCATTTCTACAAAACCGAAACCACGGCTGCGCCCGGTTTCTCTGTCTGTAATTACTTTTGCAGAAGAAACACTGCCAAATTGCTCAAATAATTTTCTTAGATCATCTTCACCAGTGTGAAAACTCAGGTTGGAAACGTACATGTTCATAAAACAAAAATTTAGATAAAAAAAATAAAATACCTCCCGTCCATTTCCGGACGGGTTGTGATAAAGGGCTGCTGGCAAGGAGTAAAGAGGAGATTAACTATTACTTGACCGAAGAGTAAGAATTGATGCTGATCCGGACTTAATGTTGGTAGAACTTTCAATCACTCATTGAAGTTAATCTAATAATCTTTAAGGAGGGATAAATCTTTACCAGCATCAACAAACGGCAATTATTACTACTGCCTTTATTGATTCAATATACTCCGGATTTTGTCTAAATGAGTCGGCTAAGCAAGTGAGTATGTACTAGTTGCCCACATTATTACGGAAAAAAATAGGTGGAAGTACTCAGGCAAAAATCGGATATGTACGTTGACAATTTAAACAAACAATTTTATTTTTATACCATCGTTGTAAATCTGTCCAGTCCTATTAAAAACCAATATCCATCAGTATGAAACAAACATTCTATAACGACCAGGTATATATTGCCGAATCGTTTCATCTTGTTGAAGACTTTACTTCACAAACTGCCAGGTTAGCTTTTTTTAAGATCAACTCGTATAAACTGTCACTCGTTAAATCTGCTTTTATTAAAAGCAGGGAAGAGTTAAAGGATAATATCAATAAGAGTTTATTTAACTACACCAACCCTGAAATTATCCTGGCAGACCTTGGCTTTTTTCAGGGGGAATCGGATAATTGATTCCACATTTTTTAATGAATAATCCAATTCGGTAAATTCATACAACGGTTGCTTTGTATGAGGCGGAGTTTTATTATATTTAATTTTTAAAACACCGGACTTGCGAATCAGTTGGTTATTTATTTCCTTCTTACTGGCTACACTTTCAAACAGTGTTTTTGCCCAGGATATCTTTGAGCTCACTTACCAGTTTAAAGATGATCCAACAACTACCATATACAAAGGCTTATTAATAAATAATGCTGACGGCTCAGGCTTCCTTCGTTTATCAGCTACCAATAGTAAAACAGCTAAGAGGATATTGTATGATTTCAGTCTTTCCAGGAACCCTTATGAATATGGAAAACTCCCTATGGAAGGCGGACTGCCACTTACTGACCCGGCAAATAACAGCTATTGGTATTGCTGGTCAGAAAATTTTATTGTTAAAGATGGTACAGAGCCATTTGCTTTTGATTACCTGCGGTTATGGTTAAAAAGAGATAAGGGTAAATTAGTTGTTGAACCTTGTCTTAAAACACCTTTTAATGTAGAAGGACGTTCTTATGGACTCAACCAGGAACCAACGCAGTCGCTTTACCCGGAAGAAACAGACGCTTCCGGCAACAGACAACAAAAATATATTCCTACCGGCATCCTGAGTTGTAAAGAATTGAAGAACACTTCATTTACCAAAGACTATTTAAAAGATTATTTTATCAGTACTGAACTGGTTTCAGCAGCTGCTTACACCAAAAAACAACTTTTGGCGGCCCGTAACAATATAAAACCGGTATTGCATTTACTAACGGTGATCAATACTGGCGATGAGGACATTAAAGTTAATTGCACCCGTGATGGAAAAAAAATAAGCAGCTATATGAAAAAAGTTGCCGCCTCCCTCCAGATACCACTCAATGAAATAAATTTAATCGGGGGAGAATTTAATCTGAATGCACTCAAAGCGGCCTTAAATACAAAAGTTCGCCCAAAAGTGAAGAAGGATGATATTATCGTTTTTTTCTATTCGGGTCATGGGTTTGATTATAAAGGTGAAAAGGAATCGGCGTATCCTCGTTTAGCCTTGTATTACAATCCCCAACCCAGCTGGGATCATATTGGCGCCAAAAGTTTGAGTATGGAAGATATTTACCAGCAAATTGTTGGTATGGGGGCAAGGCTGAATATGGTAATGAGTGATTGTTGTAATACCATTGTAAATATCAGGCGGTCCGAGATCAGGGATACATTGGGCACTGTGAAATCTTTACCCAATTACGACATGAATAAAAGAAAAACAATGGCGCTATTTCTGCAAACACAGGCATCCATGCTGGTATCTGCTGCAGAAAAAGGTCAGGCAGCTATTTGTACAGATATTGATGATGGGTTTTTTACAACAAGCTTTTTAAAAACGATGGGTGCGGAATTAAAAAATGCCGGCCCCGATCCGCAATGGGTTGATATTATCCGGAAAACAAAAGGAGAGACTTCAACGATGGCTGTAAAATATAAATCAGCGCAGAATATTATTTTTAAGCTTTGTGCTACTAAAAATGAGGGCGCCTGTGTGGAAGATCTAGGAACTAAAATGGTGAAATGATTTTTTTGATAGGATGTCAGATTTTACCGCGGAGAAATAGAGGACGCGGAGTTTATGCAGCGCTTCTCTGCGAGCCCTCTTTATTTTTTTTGCATTGAATTTCTTTTTTAAAAAGCAATTGCAGGGAATAATAAATTTTTTACCGCGGAGAACATGAGGGCGCGGAGTTTACGCGAAGCGTCTCTGCGAAATCTCTTTATCTCCCGTTCTCTGCGTTGAAAAACTAAAGAGCATCTCTAAAAACACCGATTTTTTTATATCCTCACCTTTAATTCCTCTCCAAAGTCTAACGTGTGGACTTATCCTTAAGCTTTAAATACAGGCACACGGATGACACGGATTGAGGGGATTTTATCAAAGGAAAAAATAGACTCTGTATTATTTTGTATGTAAGCTTAAAAAATACAGATGAATACAGATTTATTCTGCTTCGCAGAATAAAAATCCGTATTTATCCTTCTAACCCGTGTTATCGGTGTGCTAAAAATATTTGTGTCTGCACACTATTCCAAAGGAAAGGATAATGAAGGTTTTTAGAGATGCTCTAATGAGATAATTTAACATACAAAATGGAATTTTTACCGCTTATTTTTTTCATTCAACCAACTCACCAATTCTTTTTTAATAGCTTCTCCGATTATTTTTTGGTTAGCCGGATCTTGCAAAAAATCATGGCTGGCTGCATTGTCACCTATTTCCAGCAATACCCGGTAAGGGGCAGTGTTACTATTTTCATCAAGACTGTAAAAACTTAGTTTGCCGGTGGCCTGGCAACGGTAATCATTTCTTCCGGTGGTACTATCAAGTAATACACCCCGGTTTTCCAAAGCAGTAGCCGTACTGATTGCTTTTATCAGCCGGGCAGCCAGTTCGCGGTTGGCCCCTTCATATTTATCTCCGTAATGAATATATCCCCACACTGCATGGCGTTTGGTGCCACCATTATTATGCACCGCTATAAATACCTGCGGATGTTTCCGGTTTGATTCGCTTAGTTCAAAGGCATAGCCTGATTGTTTGCCATCAATAATGGCCGTTGTGTGTAAAATTTTAGTGTTGCTGCCACTATCGGCATGGTGAAATTGTTCTTTACCAAGGCTCCATACTTTAAATTCTT
>JANMLJ010000513.1:0-15308 GCA_031372465.1 Chitinophagaceae bacterium
GGCAAATGTAACAGTTCTTGTTCCGTTTAATGTTGTCGTTAAATTATTATAATTAAATGCGGTTAACGTTTGTGCTCCCGATCCATTAAAGTCAACGGTAGAACTTGTAATAATATAATTGCCTGAAGTAAAGGTTGCCGATGGGGTAAAACTGCCCGAAACACCAATTGTACCGCTGTTTGCCAGTGTTACGCTATTCGTGGTACGGGCCCCGCTGATGATAAGGTTAAAATAATTGAGTGCATTGACAGACTGGGCGCCAGTCGCAAAATAATCAACCGTAAGGTTTGTAAGTGTTTTAGTGGTTATCGAGTATTGTGTATTGAAATCAGCAGTGGCTGCTGTTCTGGTAACAGTGGCTGAACCGCTTCCTGTTAGTGTGCCCGAACCGGCCACCGTATTTGCTGCAGCAGGACTAAATACCGTTAGCGTGTTAATAGTCAGGTTACCGTTAACCGTTAGATTGGCCGTCGTATTTTTGGCAGCGGAACCACTACCTGAACTATTCGTCAGTGTAAGATGTCCATACGTAGTTCCGGTATAAACTGTTTGTGTAATAGCATTGGATCCGTAATACTCCACTGTACTGGTTGATCCCAGGGAGACAGAAGTATAGTTCAACGGGAAATTGCTGCCGGTTTGGCCACCGGTGTTATTTGCAAGCTTTAGTGTACAACCGTTCGACAGCGACATTGTTCCACCAGCAGATGTACGGTTTATTAAATATGTTACTAGATCAAGAGTGCCTCCGGATATAGTCAAATTACCATTTATTACATCCTGATCAATAGAAAGAGTGGCCGTACCACCTGACTTATTAATTGTCAGATTTCTAAAGGTAGTTATTTCACTACCGCCGATAGTTTGAGCACCTGAACCATTAAAAATAACGGTGGTTGAAGCACCTTGCAGGTCTGAAGAAGTGCTGTTATTGGTCCAGTCACCCGCTACATTAAAAGAGATTGCCTGGTTATCAAATCCAGGGTTAACTCCTGAATTAATCAATACATTAAAAAACTGTGTATTGGATGAAGTGACCCCTACAGGGAATCCGCCGCCGCCTGCATCGCCCGCAAATTCAATGATTCCTGCACTGGAAGAAAATGTACCATTATTTTTAAAATCATGATACATACGAAATGTGCCGCCGGATTGAGTAAATACTCCATCCGGAGAACCAGCAGTGGTAGTAAAGTCTTTGGTCTCAGTAGTTCCCGTTGATTGGGTAAAATTTCCATTTGCAGCAATAACAATATGATCCGAAGGATTAGTACCTATTGCATTGGCCATATGTATTGTTCCGCCAGATTGAGAAATCAAACCACCACTGTTAATCGTCATAGTCTTGTCGGCAAGTAGCACTCCTCCTGATATTGAATAAGTACCGGTTATAGATATGCTCGCCCCTATTACTTTTAGTGTTCCTGCAGTATGTGTAAGGGTGGCACCTGTCTGAATCGTAATTGACTGAATTGTATCATTGGCACTAATCGTTGGCATTCTGCCACCTGCCGGGCTGGTTGGTATGGTTATATCATCCCCGGCACCGGGAAGTGTATTACCACTCCAATTAGTAGCAGTGCCCCAGGATGTACTTGTATTACCTGTCCAGGTTTTTGCTGCCGCAAAAGCAAGCTGTGATGCTAATAATATAATAATAACAACAAGGGTTCTCATCGGATATTTTTCAAACAGAATGGTGGATTTTAATGGTTTTCACTTATGAATCCGTAAAGATATATGGCAGCGTAAAAATCTCATAGAAATATCCAATTAAAATTTGTATTTCAGGTAGTAATACATTCTTGCTATAAGTAGATTTACGATTGTTTTTTTCAAAAAAGGAAAAGCGGGTTCGGGTGCTTCAATTTTCAATTTGGCCGGGTATTTTGATCTTCTGCACTACTTTTTACTTTAACCAAAAAAATATGAGCAGAATAATAAAAGAAGGTTACACTTATCTATCTGGCTTTTACATATGCTTTTTATTCATTGCCATGGTTTTTTGTGAATTTTATCCGTAAAAACCAATCTGGCTTGCATTCCCCGATAATCTGTTCTATATTTAGTAGTAGAATTCTCCCATCCAATTTTATCCCCTGAATATCCTTTCATTTTTTTTCCATCCTTTTTTCCTTTGAAACCGTTTCGGATACTTTACCAATTCCTGTAAAAATCAAGGCTTCATCCCCTGCATGATTGTTATAATGGATTGGTTATGATTGTTAATAAATTATTTTTTTTAACCCTTTTATTGCTGACTCAACAGCTGATACATGGGCAATCTTATTACACTGCTTCTGCATCAACAGGCGTAGATATCATTGAACTGGTTGGTACAGGAAAATCCGGTGAATTGATTACCGGAAGTTTTTATTCCGGTAAAGAAAAAAGAATAGTAACATTAAATAGTAATGGAATACAGTTGAAAGAAAAGAGTCATGTTTCAACAACCGGCACTGCTACAATCCCAACTTTTGAAGTATTTAGTACACACCAGGCATATGCTATTACCTATTCCTTCGATCCGTTAATAAATAACCGCCTTGATGAAAAGGAAACAATACGTATCGAATCGCTAACTATTTTTCCGGTAAAAGAATTTAAGGACGGAGTATTGGTATCGGACAAATATTCTATCGGCACCACTCTTCAGCTGGCACCTAACCAGGCTGCCGGTCAATATAGGTCCGGCAATCTTTATAAGATAACTGTAAATTTTAATTAAGATTGTATAAGTTGATGCAGCCACTTTTTATACTACACCATTCTTTTCAGGTAGAAAAAAAGAATTTCACCAATGCCGTATAGCAATTATTGAAGTGTTATTTTACTTTCTGCTTTCATAGATGAATTTGCTGCAGCATATTTGTAATTAACTACCAGGCTTCCTTTATGAAAATCAACACCTGCAAGATTATTAAGTGCCAGGTTAAAATTGCGTTTATTGGTAGGAGTATATACCGACAAGCCATTAGCATTTCCAACCCGGATTACTTTTCCTTCGGGCGAAACATAATCAACCGAAACATCACCATATACAGACATGTTACCGTCCCGGTTAAACGTAAATTTAACGGTTGCGGGTGTTTCTTTTTCCTGTACAAAACTCAGATCGGAAATACTGACTTTGGAAGTATTTTCTCCGGTACGGATAATTACGGGAATAGAAATACCAAAAACTGCCTTAATAATAACAGAGATATTTTTTGAATCTTTTGGTGCATCTTCTTCTCCGAGGGGCATTTTTTCTTCTTCGGCTCTAACATAGAGGTGAGAACGATATTCTCCGGGCTGCATTTCACCGGTATTGATAAGCTGCACTTTTACCGTTTGTGCTTCATTGGGTGGTAGCACTACATTACGTGGGAAAATACGAAAATATTTATCCGCAAAATTTTGCCCTGGATCAGGCTCAGTGATATTTTCAAAAGAACCATCTTCTTTCATCCTGATCTGAACAACAGAGAGAATATACCTTGCCGTATCTTTTCCTGAATTGGCGAGGTTGATCTCCTGTGTTTTTTTAGACCCGTCAAAAACAATTCGTTTGGGAAAAAGCATCAGGTCTCCCTGCGCCGTTGAAGTTGTAGTGCATAAAATGCAAACAATAAAAAATACAACAGAAAGTAAACCAAATTGAAAATGTTTCAGCTGGTTTCTATTAGGCGTATTGTTCTTCATTGGTATTTTTTTAAGCTTACGTTAGTTTTTGTCAGAAAAAAATCAGTAAGAGGAAAGAAAAATTAAATAGTATTGCCTCCCCTTTCCCCTTACATCATTTTTATTTACCATCAATTTACAAATTGAAAAAGTAAGTTTTTTGATTTTAATTATAATTCACCGTTACAAACAAGTCACTTGCATTGGTATAAGTACCGGCCACCTGTGCAGCTCCAACATTTAAAGTAGCTTTAACCTTTATGTTTTTTGTACCGCCAACAAGTGTACCCGTTGCCCCAAGATCTGCAACGAAGTTACCTACCGTCATTGATCCACTGACAGAACCGGTTAGGGTAATCGGTGAGCTAGGAATTGAAATAGAAAAAGTGCTCGTTCCTTCTCCTGTTACAGCGAAGACAGCTGTTTTCTGAGTTGTACTACCAGCTGGTAAAGTTACACCACCGGTGGTAGTACGGGTGTCTGCATAATCTAATACAACGGTACCTGCCGTAGCAGAAGCGGCAACTGTACCGAAATGCAGATCGGTTGTTTTACTGATTGAAATAGGTGTAACCAGCACCGCAGTAGTACTTGCCGTAGCGGTCGATTGAGCGTTAACACTTGTTGTAAAAGCAGTCAGTATTATTACTGAACCGATCATTTTTTGGATTGATTTCATTTGTTTGGATTTTTAATTTTTAATTATTGATTGATGATTCTAAAACGCAAAGCTTGTAAATAAATTATTATTTCTCTCAAAATTTCTTAGTAAAAGACCTAAAAAAGTAAAATCCCTTAGTAATTTCCCCTCTATTCATCGGGATATTTTTACTTTTTTGGATTTTTCCCATTATTTCTACTTATTCAAAATTTACATCAGTACTGTTAAGTACAAAAACAAGTCCGTTTACTGCACTCCCCTCTTTTGATTTTTTAAGTTCTACCCGGATAAATTCCTTAGAACTCTGCATTTTCAGTTTACTCAACTGGCTATTATCAATTTTTATAAAATAATTGCCATGGCGTAGTCCTAAGTAACTAAAGTAACCATCTTCCTCTGTTACCGTGCGGGCAACCAATGTTGAATCACTGTTATAAATATTTACAATAATTCGCCCGATTCCGTTGGTTCCACTATTTCCTTTCAGATAAACAGTACCTGCAACTTCTCCTACTACTGCTACGGGTATTTCAAGAAATGTAAAATGATTAGGGTCAATATTGATCCGGTAAGTGGATTTGTTCAGCTGCCAGGAGATATTATCAAAGCTATTCTTATCAAGCTCCAGGAAATAACTTGTATAGGCATCGAGCCCTGTAACACGAATGGTTGTATCCTTGTCATTGCGTTGAATGCGGCCACCATCAATCTTAATTTTCAATCCGGGTGCAGAAGGTTCGTTTGCATCCCTTTTGTTATTACAATTAAGATCAAGATAAGGTGAAATCATCAGGCCACCCCTGCCTACATTATTCTGGTTGTTTAAACCTATATAATTTGTCTTACTATCATACAACAATCCTCCGCGTACAGATTCCATAGTGGTAGCACCTTGCTTATTATGCCTGGTAGCAAAAGCAGCCTGGATAAATGAAAGATTATAACGAATTCCTAAGGAGGCGATATAGTTTTTATTCTTCAGGTCCCACTCATAAGAAATATTTACCGAGCCGCGTTTAAAAATTGATCTTTCAAATTCTGCTTTTAAAAAGCTGATTTTTTTACGGTTGTACTCATATTGTATCTGTGGTAAAAAATTTATTTGTTTAGGAAGACGAAAGGTCATAGAAAGATTGGTAAAGGCCAGTGGAACATACTTTTCTCTGAGCACTGCATAACTGGTAAGATTTGCACTGATGCCAAAAGCAACAGCCGAAATCAATAACTCAGTTGATGTATATTTTGTCTTTTTAGGATTATTTGCCTGTGTAAACTGGTTAAATGTAAGGCGGGTAAAGGCCGAATATTTATTGCCCCTAAACGGTTTTGAAATTACTAATCTTTTTTCCTCCTGAAAATTAATTACTATCGCTTTTTGATCTTTGTTATAATGTAAATAGCTAAACTCCAAACGCAGATTAGATGGCAATTTATAGCTGACAATTGCATTTGACTTTACACCCTGAATATGTTCGCCGGTTATAAAAAGCCCCGAACCCAACCGGATAGATGCATTAATAAAAGGCATGATGCGCCCGGAAACGGACGATAAATATTCCATACCGGCACCAATGGTTACCCGCTTATGCAATCCATAATTAAACAGGGCACGGGTAAATTTACTTTTTAAATTATCTTCTACCAAACCTGCACTCAGTGAATATTCCAATTTATGTTCCGGCAGAAAATTAAATGGTATAGATAGGTTTTGTACACGGGATCTTTCTTCGCCATAAGGTCCATAATAACGGAGATTGACAACTGAATTGCCATACACCATCGGTACTTCGAACGTAAAAAAGCCCGAAGCATCTGCCTTGGTATAATTAACCAATACATTGTTGACATATAATTCAACCAACCATCCCGGCTCCGTTTTTTCACTAAGTGTATAGGTACCAAATGATCTTCTGAAAGTTGTCGGGATATTATTTATTTGTATTCCGGTAATTCCATTAATGATCGTAGAAGAAGGAGTGGCCATTATTTTACCTACCACTACCTGCTTTATAATTTTACGCTCATTATTTACATTTCTCCAGAAATAATACTGATCCTTCCATTTAAATGGACTGCCTTTATAATAATTCAGAAACATATTAGCTTCACCGCCTGCAATGGTTGCCCCAACACCCACCGTTACCCTTAAGTTCTTTTGATTCATTTCTGTGGTTGAAATCAGTGACCAGTCAAGCATACCCAGGCGTAATAGTGAAAAAGTCTTTTTTAATATCGTATCAGCTTTTTTCTCATTTTTAAGCTGGCTTATATTCTTATGTATAGTTTCCAGTTTCATTTCCTTTAATGCTGGCAACTCAACAGAAGTGGAAAGATTTACTGTCAGACTCCGGAAATTGAATTGACAATTTAACCCAAACACCCGGCCAAAGAATTCAGATCGCAGGTAAAGACCGGTTGCTGTTACCACGATATCGGATGGCTGTAATTCATATTTTTTGCCCTGGTAAATAATTTGATTCCAGGACTTATTAATACTATAAGTTGCTGTGGGGTTGATAAAAAAACCTTCCACCGTCCGTTGATCTGCTGAAACAGTATTCCGGATTTTCAGGTAATCAAATAACTCTTTGACAGACAGGTAAGCAATTTCCCGGTAAACTATTGCTGACATCTCAATGCTTCCGATACGTGGTACATTGAGTGTAATTAGTACTTCATCATACTCTGCATTGGTAGGTTCATGCGCAGAACCAGATGATTTGTAAATAGTGTCTGCTTCATAAGTATAATTAGCAAATGGCTGCGAAAATCCAGGTAAAGAACTTAACAGCATATACGTTAAAAATAAAATGCACACCATTACCCTCCGTGAATTACTGCTAAAGTATCCCGGGTTAATAAAGTAATATGTGAACTGTTGTGTCATTCTATTTTTACTAATCGTTTACTCCTGGTTGAATGTTATAAATAAAGTTCCCGAATAGTTTCCGGCCGGATTTGCAGCCGGGCTTCCTACATTTAATGTACCTCCAACTCTGATTTGTGTTCTTCCAGGTGGCTGTACAGCAATAATAAAAGGGGATGCGGGTGTTGAACTTCCAATACTCATCGACATACTTCCACCATTACTTCCGGTAAGCGTTACATTGGGTCCGTTATTAATTGAAACCACCGTACCTATTATGCCCTCCAATTCGAAAATAGCTTCGTTATAGATATAGCCCATGTTCAATGCAACCACATCTCCGGTTACTGTTCTTATACCGGAAGAAGAAATGACAACGGTACCACCAATAGGACCCTGTGTAAATGCGCCGAATTTTAAATTTTGTAAAGTATAAACTGCAACCCTGGCCGGATCACCCGGTAAGGTATCCGTAGGTATTCCCTGTGAAAAAGCATGCATAGACACCATGCTTACTACACAGGTCAAAATGATCTTAATATGCTTGTTCAGGTTTTTCATTCGTATTGGTATTTACCCACTATTCTCATTTTAGTCAATCATGATGGATTGATTAAGTTTTGTTTTATTATTAGTTAACTGAAAGAAATACATTCCTTTGTTTAATTGCTTCCTGATTTGAATGACCTGATTACGGGATAATCCGTCATAATCAATCAACTGGTCCATCACCAGCTGTCCTTTGGCATCAAAAAGACGGGCTGCATATTTTCCCTTCTCCAAATTGGTCAGTTGCATTTTAATTTCATAGTGCTGAACCGGGTTTGGAAAAATTTTCATTTCCGCTTTTTGCTCATCCATGAGTACAGTTGCGAGTCGGCTGAAAAAATAACTGCCATCCGTCATTACCACTTTTATGCGATAACGATTTATATCCAACACCGGATTAAGATCAATCCATTGATAACTTTGCGTTGCTGTACCTGTTGCTTTTGCCATTTCACCAAGCTTTGTAAAACCACTTGTGCCGCCGGCCCGTTGAATTTCATATTTCTGTACATCCTTCTCGGCACTAACTTCCCAACTTACTTTTACTGTCCTGTCTTCTTTCACTGCACTGATAGAACTAATGATACCGTTAATATCTCCTGATTTATGGAAAACAATACGAAACCGGTTGCTAAGCAGAGAAGCTGCAATAGAAGGGTTAGTTGTAATTAAAACATTATTAGTATCCGTTAGAGATAATAACCTGCTTGTCTTTAAATAGCTATCTTCCAGGTATGGTTCCAATGCGCTGCTATCTAAATATTTTGCAAAAATCTGCAGGCGGTATTGCGTTTTGGTCAGCCGGGCAGTATGCAGAAATAAAGTATCCTCATCTACCGGCATTTTACGTGCATTAATGCTTAACAATTCAGGTTGCACCTGAAGGGCCAACACTTCTCCGCTGCTCTTGATAATTTTTGAAGCATCCTCATTGCCTACGGTGTTGGCAAATGTTGGATCAAAAGCTGCCAGTGCGCCATCCACCAGGTTTGACCCGGTAATATCATCATAGAAAAGATTAATGGCCATTAAGGGTATATTATTTGACCCGGTACGGAATGCTATGCCGTTGAAGTTGCCCACTTTATCCGTTTCTGCAATAGTAAGTGATGGAGAAGTTGCCGTTGTCTTTACAAAAAATCCCTGGCCTGATTGAATATACTGATTAAGGCCTACTGACCCGGAAAAGGGTGAAATCAGGGTAGTCGTTCCCGTTGTACTAACGGTAACATAACCGCCGGTACTGCTCAGGTTTGGATCCCATCCCCAATAGGTATCTGCAATATTCGTTCTGCTTATTGTACTCCAGTCAATCGGCGAAGCAAATGGATTGCCAATCAGGGTATATCCTCCCACGGTATTAGAAAGTGCAATGCTTGTACCGGTAGTATAGGTCTGATCACCGGTGAGCAATTTACCGGTGGTACTGAATGTTGTTTTATAAGGATTGTTAGTAGTAGTAGAGTTGGTACGATCTCCATAAATAAACATATAATAAGGAACACCCGCTTTTAACGGAGTATATTTTGTATTCTTTCCATTAGCAGTAGTAAAACCTTCGAAGAGTCTTGTAGTACTATTGTACGTAAACATAGAAGCGTTGGGTGTTTGCTGATCATAACCATCGGCTGAATTACCACCGGTAATAAAAGTTCCCACATTGGGCGTACTGTTATTGGCCTGGTTCTGCCAATTGCCCCAGATGGACAAAGCTTCTTCGCCACCTGTCAAGGTAGCATTCGGGCTGGTGGTAACCGGACTGGTGATAAGGCGGTATTTTCTGCGCCCTTTTATATAACGCTGTGCAATAAATCTGCCTGTTCCATAAGTAATACCTGCTGTAGCAGGAACTGTTGCTAACCTTGATGTATACGTGCTATCTGATTGTAAGGTAATATTATTTGAACCAAGTGCCAGGGTGGTATTCGCCGCTACCGTTACTGCCCCCCTTATATTCAAAGAGCCACCAACATTTTTTGTACTGGCGCCTGAAAGCGTAATATTATTAAATGAAAAAGCAGGGATCGTTTGTGCAGAACTTCCATTAAAATCAATGGTAGAACTTGTAACCGTATAACTTCCTGCGCCTGTAGTGAAAGTGCCCGAGATACCAACGGTACCAAGGCTGTCGATGGTGCGGTTACCACCAGTTGCAACCAGGTCAGTATAATTACCATAAACAATTGTTTGCGCTGAGCTGCTGTTATAATAAACAGGCCCTGTCCAGGTTTTGCCTGAAGGGATGGGTGTAATGGACGTATTTTGCGTTTTAATTGTTCCGGTACCCGCAACAGAAGTTAATGTACCGCTTAAGGCATTAGCCGCCATTTCGAGCGTAACATTACTGTTAACAGTAAGCGCAGTATTAATGGCCATGTTCCCTACAGCTGTTTTTGTAGTAGTTGATCCGGACAAGGTTAAATTATTAAACGTTACAGCAGGAATATTCTGGTTACCACTGCCATTGAAATGAACGGTGCTGCTTCCGGGAGTAAATGTGCCGGTATTGGTAAAGAGGCTGCTGATATTATAGGTGCCATTTCCTTGTAGGGTACCGGCATTGATGATAGATGCAAGGTTCAATATTCCTGCATGGGCGAGTGTACTGGTATTATTTGTACGAATGGTATCGATATTTATTACTGTGTTGCTGGTGGTGGATATAAAAGCCCCATTAAGTGATATAACCTGTGCACCCAGGTACTGTTGCTGCAACTGTAGTAGGATAAACACCAAAATGACAAACTTCTTTACACTCATTGTTTTATAATTACTAAAAAAAATCATTTAGCTTATGTTCTTTATTTAACCCTTTGTACAATGAGTGTACGGTTAGTTATAGAAGCTGTATTTGATTCTGCACGCCACCTCATTTCAATAGCCTGGCCAGCACCAATACCTGTTACATAAGTGTTGGTTGCTAACGAAACTTTATCATTGGCGACACCTGATGATCCTAGTATTTCGGAAACAGCAACCTTCGTACCATTAACAAAAATCGACATGATAACTCCTCTACCACCCAGGCTGTTTGATACTACCCCGGTGAAAAAAACGAGGTAATCACCAGCCCCCGGCGTTATTGTTAAAGGGGTGCTCAACGCTACATCTGTCGTACTGGTGGTAGTAAGAGTAGATGTTCCTGTTGCCATGGTAATTGCAGGCTCATTGGCAATGGTAATAGCTCCAGCAGCATTAGTAATTGCTATGCCATTTCCTGCAGTAAGGGTAGCTGCCACGGGAGCAGCACTGGTAGAGCCAATCAATAATTGCCCATTAGTTAAAGCTGCGGACTCTGTAATAGTACCACCGGAAGAAACCATGATACGATTATTATTTAATACAGTTGATGAATTGGTACCGCCATTGGCAATAGGCAAGATACCTGAAACATGTGTAGTCAATCCAATTTTTCCCCAGGAGGGAGCAGTGGTAACACCACCTGATATCAACGCATTTCCTGTAGCCACACCAGCCAGCTTACTTAATGTGGTAGATGCGCTTGCATACAATAGATCACCAACCGCATAAGTGGCATTACCAGTTCCACCCTGTGCGGCAGTTACCGTGGCATTATCCGTTAATATAGTTGCACTGGCATTTGGAAGTGTAAATGTTTTTTCAGCAGTGGTGGGGCCGCTAAATTTTGTGAATCCGTTTCCGGTACCACCAAAAGTTGAAGCAATTACCTGCGTAAGATCAGCAGACCCATTGAAACTATTACCGTAAATATTTCTTGCAGTTGTTAATGTGGCAGCTGAACCTGTTGTGTTCTGGTTCAGCGTTGGGAAGCCTGTTAAGCCAGCTGCACTACCTGTAGGCGTTAGATAATCTGTACCTGCTACTGCTGCAGTAAATGCAGAAGTACCATTGCCTTTAGCTAATCCGGTTAAAGTGCCAACGCCAATACCTCCCTGTGCAACTGTTACCACTGCATTATCAGTTAATATCGTTGCATTGGCATTGGGAAGGGTATATGTTTTTTCAGTAGTGGCAGCTCCGGAAAATTTGGAGAAGCCATTTCCGGTTCCACCGAAAGTTGAAGCGATAATATTAGTAACATCAGCACTACCATTAAAAGATCCGCCATGAATTAGTCTGCTTGTTGTTAAAGTTGCAGCTGAACCTGTTGTGTTCTGGTTCAGCGTTGGAAAGTTGGTTAAGGCTGCTGCACTACCCGAAGGCGTTAGATAATCTGTACCTGCTACCGCTGCTGTAAATGCAGAAGTTCCATTACCTTTTGCCAATCCGGTTAATGTACCAACTCCTATACCTCCCTGTGCTACAGTTACTACTGCATTATCAGTTAATATCGTTGCATTGGCATTGGGAAGGGTATATGTTTTTTCAGAAGTGGTAGCTCCGGTAAATTTTGTAAACCCATTTCCGGTACCTCCAAAAGCGCTGGTAATAATGGTACCATTCCAAACACCGGTTCCGATAGTTCCCAAAGTAGTAATCGAGCTTTGCCCTGCATAGCTGGAAGAAATATCAACCGTGGGGTCAGCAGCAGTACCACCAATCGTAATGCGATTACTTGTTCCCGTTACGCTATTTACAACTGAACTTCCGGAAAACAGGCCAATCCAGGAGCTGCCGTTATAAAAGTTAAACTTGCTGGTAGTGGTATTATATATTATCAGGCCGGTAGCAGGCGAAGTGATGGCATCTCTCTCCGTAGTAGTCAATCTTGGCATCAATAAACCCTTTGTGCTTGTCCTCATTTCAAGTATAGAGGAAGCATCGGGAGTAATGGCGCTGCTACTGATACCCATTGACTGTGCAGTAACTTTATTACTGGTTATACTTATCAACAAAATAACTGTAGTGAACTGCACCAAAAAATGGCAGGACGCTTTTTGAAACGACTTCATTGGATTAAAATTAATTTTTACAAGGAATCTGGATAACTGCAAAACTAATGATTTACTCTTAGTTAAGCCTTGATAAAATTAAAGCGGGTTCATGTTTCAAAAATGAATTAAACAGTTGAAAATATATAAATTAAGTACTAGTGCTCTTGGGGTAATCGTAAATCTACGAGTGGCAAAGGGATTTTACCGTGAATTCCGCAAAATCAGGTGTAAGAGACTACATGTAGTTGTACCTTTTTATCCGATTTAAATGAGGTATCTTTCTTAGGAAATATCCGAATAATAAAAAAAAACAAACCGGATACTTGCAAACATCAAAAGAAAATATATAATTATAAAAATTTTGCTGTGTGGCTTCCTTTGCATTTTTTTAAATCCGCAGGCTTGCCGGCAAAGATTAATTCACCACCATCATCACCCGCTTCCGGGCCAAGGTCTATTACCCAATCTGCACTTTTAATAACATCCGTGTTATGTTCAATTACCAAAATGGAATGCCCCTGCTCTATTAAGGCATTAAAAGATGCCAGTAGCTTATTTATATCATGAAAATGCAATCCGGTAGTTGGCTCATCGAATATGAAAAGTATTTTATTAGTTGACCGGCTTCTTCCAAGAAAGGAGGCAAGTTTTACCCGTTGTGCTTCGCCGCCCGACAATGTATCTGATGACTGCCCCAATTTAATATAACCCAATCCTACATCGCTCAACGGTTGCAAAGCCCCACCTGCTCCACCTGAAGGATAAGGCAGGAAAGTGATAGCTTCATCAACACTCATTTGCAAAACATCATAAATACTTTTATCATTTACTTTCACTTCCAGCACTTCTTCTTTAAATCGCTTACCACCGCATGATTCACAGGTCAGGTGTACATCTGCCAGGAATTGCATTTCTACCACCTGTTCACCTTCGCCTTTGCAGGTATCGCATCGGCCGCCATCAACATTAAAAGAAAAATGTTTTGGTTGAAATCCCCGCATCTTGCTCAACGGTTGCCTGGCGTATAATTCTCTTATTTCATCATATGCTTTAATATAAGTAACCGGATTACTTCTTGAAGATTTACCGATAGGATTCTGATCCACCATTTCTAACTGACCAATACCTTCAATATCGCCGGAAATTTGTTTATGAAATCCAATCTTATCTCCTGTTTCGCCTTTCAACTTTCGCAATGCAGGATAGAGTATCTGTTTTACTAAGGTTGTTTTACCGCTTCCGCTTACACCACTTACCACACACAAAACATTCAATGGAAACTCCACGGTAATATTTTTTAGATTGTGTTGCCTTGCTCCTTCAACTATAATGGAGCGATTCCATTTACGAACAGTTTTGGGTGGTTCAATTTTCAAATCCCCGTTCAGGTATTTTCCTGTCAGGCTTTGTGCATTCCAGGTAATAGCATCATAATCACCTTCAGCAATAACTTCTCCGCCCAGGTGCGATGCAAGCGGACCCATATCAATAATATGGTCGGCTTCCCGCATCATCATTTCATCATGCTCTACTACTACCACCGTGTTTCCCAAATCTCTTAATTCTTTTAGAACCCTGATCAGGTTGGCAGTATCTCTTGAATGCAATCCAATAGATGGTTCATCCAAAATATATAAGGAGTTGGTTAGATTGCTACCGAGACTTCTGGTTAATTGAATCCGCTGACTTTCACCACCGCTTAATGAATTGGCTAAGCGGATCAATGTTAAATAACCTAATCCAACTTTTATCAATGTATCGAGCCTGTTATGTAATTCAATCAATATTCTTTTTGCCACTTCTTTATCATGACTGCTAAGTTTATTGTTCAATACATCAAACCAAACTTTTAAATCCCTGACCGGCATACTGCTTAGTTCGCCAATATTTTTATCATTTACTTTTACATATAAGGCTTCTTTGCGAAGACGATAACCATTACAATCCGGGCATTCGGTTCTGCCACGATAGCGGCTTAACAAAACCCTGTACTGCACTTTATACAATTGCGATTCTACATCTTTAAAAAAATCATTGATCCCCATCACACCGTCACTTCCTTCCCATAATTGTTTGATTTGTTTATCGGTAAGGTCAGCAATTGGTTTGTGTACAGGAAAGGAAAACTGCTTAGCTCCTTTTACAAAATTTTGCCGCCACCAATCCAGCTTCTCCCCTTTCCAGGGCGCTACAGCACCATCATATACACTTAGTCTTCTATCAGGAATTACGAGGTCAGAATCAATACCCAGCACTTGCGAAAAACCTTCGCAGGTTGGACAAGCCCCAAAAGGATTATTAAAAGAAAATAAATTGGGAACCGGTTCTTCGAATTGCATTCCGTCCATTTCGAAACGATTATTGAAATGCAGTTGTGACCCGATAGCTATCGGGTTGTGAGTTGTGAGTTGTGAGCCAGCGCCTGATTTTGGTGATTTCTTTCCTGACTCCTGACTTACGACTCCTGACTCTCTTATTACTTCAAGATAAACATCACCTTCTCCTTCGTAGAATGCTGTTCCGATAGAATCTGCTAATCTATGCTTGTCATCGTCGTCAAAACTTTTTACAACAATTCTATCAACAAGTATATGCGTAATTTTTTTTGTCTTTATTTCCTTATCGTTTAATTCTAATAACTCTTTTTGAATTTGGTTTTCCCATTCCTTTTGTTTCGTCAAGTCTGTTCCGTATTTTGTTTCACGGTCATACT
>JANMLJ010000560.1:0-4511 GCA_031372465.1 Chitinophagaceae bacterium
CCGGCTTCTTGGCGAGAAAGGCGAGCCCGGTCAATACGGCAGGAATAATAGCAACAATAAGTATGGTTTCCATCATTACCATATTGGTAATGAATAATGACAGCATATCCGCTATAAAAATATTTTTGGGTTGGGAGATGCCACCAGCACTCCCAATGGAAAAACAGGAGCCGCAGTAAGAAAACAAGCACCGGTGCTGGTTCAGAATTTATTATCGCTTATGAATAATAAAGAACTTGTTGCAAAATATAATGGGTATAGCAGTTGCCCGATTGTAGTTGGCTATGGCAAATTAATATTAGCTGAATTTGATTATGATAATACTCCCAAAGAAACTTTTCCCTTTGATCAGAGTAAGCCGCGTTGGACAATGTGGATTCTGAAAAAATATATTTTACCCTGGTTATACTGGAATAAAATCCTGAAAGGTTCGATGTAAGCCGTCGATATTAAAAATCAAGAGGCTGTCTCCTAGGTTTTAAATTTATTTTTTCTCAAACACTAAGTAGAGATTTTAGTAAGAAGGGGTTTTCTTCTCAGTGCCTCCGTGTCATGGTGCCTTTGTGTTTCAAAATTGTATTTCTTACGTTGCTAAAAGGTTTTGAACTACGGAGGCACAAAGACCAAAGTCTCAACGACTGATTTTCAATTGTCTTGTTCTTTGCACCGTAGCACCATTACAAGATTTTTTTACTTTTGACAGCCTCTTTCCTTTTTGTAACTATTGTCACTATCCTATCAAAACAATAAAGCCAACTTTGTAATTGAAAAAATAGTAATTCAATATGAATTTAATTTATAGGCTTAAAAGTGGTTGGACAGCTTTAAAGTTCGTCAGGGTTGGGTTGGGAAGCTTAATTTTGTACTCCTCTATCGAATCCGGTCAGCTATCCGGAATAATAATTGGGGGACTATTTACAATCATTTCTTTGTTTACAGATGGAGTTTGTTGTGCAGCTGGTGGATGCTATACTCCTGTCAAAAAAAATAATTCATCCACACCTCCAACTATTGACTATGAAGAGCTGGGTACTAAATAATAAATTATTGATTGCAGGAGTTATTCTTGGAGCTATTGGTGGTTACCTGTACTGGCAACAAATAGGTTGCAGCAGTGGCACCTGTGCTATTACTTCCAAATGGCATAACAGTACACTATATGGTGCTTTAATGGGTGGCTTATTGTTCAGCTTTTTTGACAAAGAAAAAAAGAAGGTGTGATTGTTTCGGCAAGCCTCGTAAAAAAAAATGAATACAACAAACGATAAGAAAGAAAGCTTTGGTGAAATACTTAAAGGAAATACCCCTGTACTCGTTGATTTTACGGCAGCATGGTGTGGCCCCTGCAAAATGATGAAACCAATACTTGAACAATTACATCAGCAGATGGGTGATAAACTACGCATAATAAAAATTGATATTGATAAAAGCCCCGCGGCCGCTGAAGCCTACCAGGTGCAAAGTGTACCAACGCTGATACTATTTCAAAAGGGCATATCATTGTGGCGGCAATCTGGAGTTATACAGGCCGCGCAATTAAAAACAATAATTCAACAACACATCACCAATCAATAAAATGCCCCAAAAAAGAGTGAATCGTGGTTATATTTCTTCAACAATTGGTTGTTATTGTCCCCGCTGCCGGGATGGAAAATTATTTCAGCATCCTGTAACGATAGGCCTTAAGAAAAATATGCTGATGCACAAAGAATGCATCATTTGCAACCAGGCAAGTGAAATTGAAGTAGGATTTTATTATGGCACCAGTTATGTCAGTTATGCCATTACCGTTGCTTTAAGTTTAGTCAGCCTCGGAATCTGGGCCCTTACCATCGGTTTATCTGTAAATGATAACCGTTTTTTTATCTGGATGGGCGTTAATGCTGTTTTACTGCTTCTCGGCCAACCCTGGTTAATGCGCTTCAGCCGCAGCCTCTGGATATCCTGGTTTGTAAAATATGACCCCGATTGGAAAGAAAATCAGCCGGTAGATTACTCCGAAAGAATGAATGCAGAACAGGGTAATAATTGGTAAAACACTGATAAGACAAGAATCCCTATTTTTGCAGCCCTTTATTGAAATGGAGACTTGTCCGAGTGGTTGTCCAAAGGACTCTCCGAAGGAGTCCCTGGTGAACTTCGGAGAAGGAGCACGCCTGTCCAAGGGACTCCTTTGGAGGAAAGTGTGTATACGGGAAACTGTTTATGAGCGGTATACAAATGATTTATTATGCTTACATATTAAAAAGCAGTAAGGATAATAGGTACTATTACGGAAGTTGTGAGGATTTAAATAAAAGACTGGCAAAACATAATTCTGGTAAAGTAAAGGCAACCAAAAACAGAAAACCCTTGATTTGCCATTATACTGAACAGTTTAGTTCAAGATCTGAAGCTTACAGAAGAGAACATTTTTTTAAGTCGATAGATGGTTATAAATGGCTTAAAGAACAGAATATAATATAAGGAGACTTGTCCGAGTGGTTGAAGGAGCACGCCTGGAAAGTGTGTATACGGGAAACTGTATCGAGGGTTCGAATCCCTCAGTCTCCGCATTTACCTCCATAGCTTTAGCGAAGGAGGTTTTTTTATTCCCGATATATTTATGCGAATTATCTTAATTTATGATTTGCATTTTTCTTTTAAAGAAAGGGTATTCAATCACTATCTATTATAAGGATATTCATTTATCCAGTGAAAACCGCGGCTCATCAACCTGAATTTCTTTTCATCAAATCTTTTGAGTTTCATATACACTGAATCATTTTTTACGTTGCCATTCAAAATTAAAAAAACCGAATCCCTTGTGTAAGAAAAATTTGATTTATTTAATGTATCCATCCGGGAATAAACAATAGCCGTTTTTCCTACTGTATCCACTCTAAAAAAATAGAAAAGCAACGAGTCATTCATTAGTTTTATAATGGCAAATTTATCTGACTGAATAATTAGTTGCTTCCACCTTGACGTATCGGTTGTTAATGACGCAATGGTGTCCTTATTCCGGATGACTAATTCTGTATTGTAGATACCATATAAAGGAGGTTTAGGTGCATTATCTCCATACTTATTTACCGAATCCATCCCTCCTTTAATTCCATAAAATAAAGCATCTGCAATAATCAATAATTTTAACCCTTTCAGACCAACTGCAACCCATTTTTTAGTAAACGAGGGTTGTACATAATTATTTAGTTGGATTGGTTTATGCTGAATAAAAAGCTGGTAAAGTCTTTTCAAGTAAGGAGCCGCTAAATATAAAGCCATCAATTCTAAAACAGAGGAAAATATTTTTACCGGTATATCATAACAAAAATTTACAGCCATCACATTCCCCATTACTATCAATGAGAATAGGGCGCCGAGAAGTGTTGTCTTTCTGAAAAACAAAAGCAGGCCGCATATCACTTCACTAAGACCTACAACCACACTGAACGCTTTTGATTGACCTATATAAGTCCATACCAACCCCATTGGGGACGAATCTCCATAAGGCTGCACTAATCTTGATAAATATGGATAAGGCATTTGCAGGTGAAAAACTTTGCTGAAGCCATAACCCAGCATCATACCTGCTAAAAAATAACGTAATAATACACAAAGCCAATAGTAAGCAGTATTATAGCTTTTTCTGTTTCTGTCCAAAATGCTCCAGATGCCGCATATAATTATCGAAAGCAGTACCTGCGTAAATAATAACCCATAATCATAAGTAGTATCGCCGCTGCCATTAGTAAATATAGTGATGGGAGTCTTTAAATGAATAACCGCTTTCCCCAATGCCGGAATGAGCCAATGCCAGAAAACTGTTACATAATCTAATCCAGCATAGTACCACGCCAGTATCTTTTCACTGATTTTATTTATTTCGGAACCAAATGGAATATTATTCAGTGGAAATGGGAAAGTGTACAGAATAAAGAAAGTACAAAAAAAACGAAAACTCATTTTTCGCAACAAATTCCATTCTGAATTACTAAGTGGAGCTGTTTGCATTAAAATAATTTAAGTTCAAGTTAATATATTATTTACTGTTGTGAGTATTATTTAGATATTGTAAGCCGCCTGTTTGTTGAATTAATCCCTTCGGTGGAAAAAGAAAAAGCTTGTTTTGTTTCTGGCAATACCAATATCCAAAGAATGTCTGTATCCCAAGTAGAAGACATACCTGGAATCGATAACTTTTTGCAAATCTGATTTTACAACCCGATATTGAATCCTCCTAATAAAAATAGAATTATAAAACGGGCTCTTGTTCTCCTCATTGGTAAATCCTATATTTATAAAAAAAATACAATGAAAAAACTATTTGTTATTGCCTTATTTTTTGCCGCTTGCGGAAGTAAGAACACAAAATCAACAACAGAAACAAACAAAATAACCACAACAGATACTCCTAAAACAACCGCTGTTAAACCTCCTGAGAATCCGATAATCGGAACACCCAAAAAACTAGGAACTATTGAAATAGCCGCAACCGATTTTCCCAATATGATGATCTGGGATGAAGC
>JANMLJ010000605.1:0-3635 GCA_031372465.1 Chitinophagaceae bacterium
GAACTTGCCATAGAAGAAAGACCAGCTGCATGTAATATATCCTGTAATTCACGGATATCCACGCTTCGTAAAGAAAGATAATGGAGCAGATTTATTGCATTTAGCTTGTTGGCAGGATGTACTTTTTCCAGGAGGTATTGAAAATCATTCTCGGTACGGATCATTAAATCATCAATCTTCCCTAATTCATCGGAGAGTTTAATTAAGTCAACTGGCATATTATTATTTCGCTATGTGAAGCCCGAAATTGATAATAAAAGCCGAAACCATGCATGACTTACACCCTGCTAACAATAATTTAATACAAGGAAAATTTCCATGCTTACTTCTACCTGAGCGTAAAGGAAGAGGTTGTAATTTCAACCGGAAAATCTTCACCAAGTATAGCGGCAATAGATTGCGCAAGTTGTTGCTGGTATAATTGCTGATTATCTTTTATTTCTCCTTTGGAACTAATGCCAGGCCCCATAACTGCCAACCAGGTTTGAGATGATCCTTTTATAAATTCTCCATGAGAAACCCACTTTTCTTTTCTTTTTCCTCTTCCATGATCGGTGGTAATGATAAAAGTTGTGTTGTCTTTATATCCGGGAGTTGTCTGCACCCAATGCCAGAGTTCTGCAATCATCTTGTCAGTTTTATTTGCCTGATCAAGGTAGAGGTCATATCTTCTTTGATGGGCCAGTTCATCCGTTTCTCCAAGCCCGAGAAAAACTACCCGTGGCCGGTATTCACGGATATATTCTTTGGCGGTTAAAAAAGTAAGTTCATCATATCGGGTGGCTGTTTTTTCATTTACTGCTTCTTCCTGCACTTTATTAATCAACTGTTGCTGCAAAGAAATACTTGTTTGGGTCATAGCCGTATAACCACTATTGATGACGAGATTGTTTCTATCACTGTTCAGAATAAATGGAAATATATCCCAGGATGTAAATGCCGCCACCTTACCCCTAAAAGAAGGTTTAGCATCTAAGTATTCGAGGATATTGATATTAGGGTTTACTTTTCTGCTGTTTGATGAAATGAGGGCATCCGTTGTGCCGGTGAATATTTCATTATACCCTGGATACGAAATGGAATAAAGATTAGCAGTATTTACCTTATTATCAAAATTACGGTTGCCATATAATTGTCCCTTAACAGCAAGTATGTTCCAGAAAAAAGGCATCAATTTTTTTCTTCTTTCTTTCAAATCATTATCCCAATACAGCATTTCACTATATGCCGGATCCGGAGTGAATCTTTCATCGGCAATTAAAACTGAGTCAGCGCCATTGAATATCTCTTGCCAGCGAAATCCATCAATTGTGATAATAAAGACATTGCCGCCCGTTGGTACTGATGAGAGAGATAATTGTGTATTTCTCTTTGGAAGAGGAGTAAAAGGAACAGAAGAGAAAAGGAAAAAACTAATTAAGATGTTTTTCATTTGTAACGGTTTTGCAAAGCAATAAAACAGATATGTCCTTGTTGTTAAGAAGAGATTACCGTTTTATTACTTTATCCTACCGTATTTGAAGAAATTAGAGGCTGTCCCAAAAGTCAATTCAAAAATAAATGCCGGTAAGGCGATAAGACGGTAAGTATTGAAATTCAATTACTATTTTCTTCCCGACTTTCCGTCTTCCCGGCAATATTTAGCTTTTAAGACAGCCTCTTCTTACATTTCTTTCACTTTTTCTTTTTTCTTTTTAGGAGTAGCTTTTATAATATCCTGACCAAGCACCCTTGCTGTTTTACGGATACGGCTGTTGAATTTTTTTTCACCAACGATACTTCTGTAATCAGCGAGCGAAAGAGATAGCTTTTCCTGGATTGCTTTCCGGATATCTTTTTTAGATGTTTTTGAAGGAGATGGTACAACTGCAATTTCTGACATACGTTACTTTTAAGATTTAAAATAGATTTATTTAAAAGTAACATAAAAATAATATTGTCAATGTTAAGTTTTATAATATATTGATTTTCAATAACTTAATTAATAATTCTCATTTATCAATTGCTCACATAGGCCAAAAGAGAGTGTCATCCCGGCACCACCAAGTCCATTTATAATAGTTACACCCTTCTCCGGAAACAATATTAACTCCGTATCGCCATTTGTCATTTTGGGATAAATACCGTTCCATGTTTCAATAATAGTTGTTTTGTCAAAATTGGCAAACTGTTTCAGGTAATCCAAAATAAGTTGATTGATAAATTGTTTAATAAACGGGTCATGTGTCAAACCATATTCATGCGAATCGCCAATCGTTAATTCACCAGTTTGATTTTGAGAGACCATTACATGTATTCCCCACTTTATATATTCCGGATACAACTCTTCATATTTACTCTTTAACATTGCTAAAGAAGGTGCAGCTTTAAAACTACTGTACTGAATTAATGAAAGACCGCCGCATAATGCCGGACCAATCCTGAATCCATCCGCCGGAGCCATCATCCGCATCATTTGCAGTTTGCATTTGGTAATTGATTGCTCTGCAAAAACAGTTGGATACAATGTTTCGAAATCTGCACCACTGCAAACAATGATTTTATCTGCAGACATCATTTCATCATTTATATATACATCCGGAAAGTTAATTTCTGTAACAGTTTTTCCCCATATAAATTCCACCTTATACTTTTCTTCCAGCCACTTTGGTATGGCTTCAATAGCTTCCCGGGGATCAACAATCATTTCATCAGGGCTATATAAACTGCCGATTAATCCTTTTGAGACTACTACTCCGGATTTAGCCACTGTTTCACCGGCTGATAATAAAGCATAATTTCTATGTCGAAAGGTTTCAGCCAATTCCTGCAATACCTTCCATTCATCAGCATGATAAGCAGTATGCAATGAACCCACTTCATCCTGCCAGATTTTTGCTTCTTCACACACCTCTTTCCAAATACTACGGGAAAGTATGGCTCTCTCATACAATTCTCCATCCGGTTGTCCTACTGGCCATATCATACCAAAATTCCGGATAGAAGCACCCACTGCTCTGTGCGTTCGTTCGATCACTTTTACTTTATAACCCCTTACGGCTAACGCCCTTGCAGTAGCCAGACCAACAATTCCGGCACCAATAATAATGGCATTTTTATGCATACAATTATTTTGAAGGAGTATATCGGAAATATATTTTATGTTTTTTTCTGAAATACAACGCTGAAAAGATAACTAATAACAGACCCGCCACTGATGAAATTAAAATCATCTCAATAAAAAAATCAGTCCATGAAATATCCAGCTTTATAAAATTTTTCATTAGCAACACTACATCGCTGCCGAGATAACCAAATGAGTCCGCTACATAAATAATAAAACCTGCATTACTCACATATTTAAAACTGGCTATCAGTCTGTCAAATAGCATACAATTGAAAGGAACATAACCCATATATAAACCTATCCCCGTCAGTGTCATCCACCAGAAAGGTGAAACTTGCCGGTTCAAAAATAAAAAAGTGCAGCCAAGCGCTACTAAAAAACCGGTGATAATTACGAGATGGTTAATAAGCAATGCATGAAGATTGTTTCTTACCAGCATCAGCAGGCTCATCAGCAACAGAACAATTAGTGAAGCAGGTAATTCACTGCGGGTAAAAACAGATGCATCTTTTTCGTATCCCAGTTCTTT
>JANMLJ010000609.1:0-2112 GCA_031372465.1 Chitinophagaceae bacterium
ACCGCCAAAAGTTAACAATAGCAATTGGGCAAATAATGAAATAGACTTATTCATACTAAAAAGGATTGAAGAAAAAGGGCTTACCCCGGCTAAAAAAGCAGAAAAGGAAAATCTCATTAGACGGCTTAGTTTCGATATTCGGGGATTTTCTCCCACCATTAAAGAAATAAATGATTTTGTTCAAAACAAAGATTCGAAAGCATATGAAAAACTGGTAGATACATTTTTACAATCCATACATTATGGAGAAAGAATGGCGGCCTATTGGCTGGATGTTGCCAGGTTTGCAGATAGCTATGGTTATTTGGATGACAAGCATTATGATATGAGCCCTTGGCGTGATTGGGTAATCAATGCCTATAACAAAAATTTACCTTTCGATAAATTTATTTCCTGGCAATTGGCCGGAGACTTATTACCCAATGCAACACAGGAACAAATATTGGCAACCGGGTTCAATAGAAATCATAAACAAAATTCAGAGGCAGGTGCTATTGAAGAAGAATTTAGGGTTGAATATGTGGTAGACAGAACCAATACCCTGGGAACAGGCATATTGGCCATGACAGTAGGATGTGCTAAATGCCACGATCACAAGTACGATCCAATTAGCCAGAAAGATTTTTATTCCTTAAGTGGCTTTTTTAATAGCACATTCGAAAAAGGGAGTCCTAATTTCGGAAATGATGATATGGTGGCTAGCCCAACTTTATTGCTGACAAAAAAGGAAGATGAACTGAAGATTATTCAATTAAAAAAATTCATTGCAATAGAAGAGAAGAAACAGGATTCAATCGATGCAAAAAATGTTGAGAAAGTAAAAAGTAAGGGTGTAGAAGGAATCAAGGAATCGCTTGGCAAAAAAGTTTTGGCAAAACTAAGCTTTGATAAAACAATCCGCAAGGGAGATAAAAAAGAATATTTTGTAAATGAGGCAGATGGAAATAATCATGCATCATATAAGTTTATAGAAAACGGAAAAGGTATTAAAGGAAATTCATTAAAATACAATGAAGAAACATTTGTTGCTTTTCCTCCGTATAAGTTAGGATACTTTGAACGATACCAGCCTTTTGCTTTTAGTCTTTGGATAAAAGTACCTGTTAAATATTCTTTGGCAACCGTATTTCATCAGTCAGATTATCACAGATATGGATACAAGGGATATGATTTATTATTAAAAGAGAATAAATTAAACTTCAGAATTGTACATGCTTTTCCAAATGATATGATTAGTGTATCTAGCAAAATAGCGCTGGATACTAACAAATGGTACCATGTCGCCATCAGTTACAATGGAAGTAGCAGGGCAAATGGTGTTGACTTGTATATTGATGGAAAGAAAGTAAATGTTACCACTGAATATGATCAATTGAAAAAACATATTCGTTCTTATCCAAGCGTGCATAAAGTGTCTGCTTTTAGAGGGCTTGATTTTGGTACCAGAGAATTAGATCGTTCCATGCCGGGAGGAGAGATTGATGAATTTCAATTATTCAATGATGCGCTTATTCCTGAAGAAGTAAAACATTTGTTTACACTACAACCATTTCCGATAAGCCCTAAAGTAACAGATGCTGATAAATTGCTTACGCCGCTTTCCAAACTAAGGATGGAACTAGGCAATATATATGATTCCACAAAAGAAGTGATGGTAATGGGCGATCTTCCATCACCAAGACCCACTTATCTATTAAAACGGGGTGTATATGATAATCATGGGGAACAAGTTTTTCCTTCGGCACCCAGTGCTATATTGCCTTACTCAAATGATCTGCCAAAAAACAGGTTAGGGTTAGTGAGTTGGCTTTTTTCTGATAAAAATCCATTAACAAGTCGTGTAGCTGTAAACAGAATATGGGAACTTATTTTTGGAAGGGGGCTGGTGAGAACTTCTGATGATTTTGGTAATCAGGGAGAGATGCCTTCCCATCCGGAGTTGTTGGATTATTTGTCGGTATGGTACCGAGAAAATAATTGGGATACTAAGGCGCTTCAGAAACTTATTTTCATGAGTGCTACTTACCAGCAATCATCGGTTACTGATTCTGTCACTACCAGAAGCGACCCTCAGAATATTCTTTTAACCCGAAATCCAAGATATCGATTTCC
>JANMLJ010000621.1:0-10339 GCA_031372465.1 Chitinophagaceae bacterium
CGGCTGCCAGTAAAAGAACCAGCGGATGGTATGGTTGCGGCTATACTGGTAACCACTCAGCTTTTGTTGCCATACATGCATATAACCCAGGTCAAATGATAGGGTTTTGGTAACTGACTGTTTGATGCCTGCAAAAAAACGGTTCTGATCAAAGTTATTATAAATAATATCTTTTCCTGTTTGCAGCATCAGTTCATCGGCCAGCACCAGGGAAGGAATTTTTTTATTGCTACTGATGGGTATGTTTAAGGCCAGCAGGTATCGGTACCGGTTTACATACCGGGTATCATCAACTGGCTGAAAGTTGATCACTTTTTGTATCCATCTTTGTTCAATCCTCAATCGCTGGGTGAGGCTGATCTTTCCTGCCTTGCTGTTGTAAAGCACCTGTTCAACCAGCCTGTTTTCATTAGAAAACAATTCTGTAGCACCATTTTTATTGGCCAGCCACATACGCCCGCCCCCTGCGGATACCGATAGTTGTTCATTGATAGAATAACCGACCCCCAACCTTGTATACAAGAAGTTATTGTTTTTTAAAAAATTGGTACGGCGTATATGAAGATCAGCTTCGAGACTCCAGCGTCCGGTAATTTTAGCTTTTGTATTGATGCTCCACCAGAAATGATTTTGATCCTGCACTTCACGGGGGCGCTGTGCGAAGGAGGAAAGAGAAAAGTAAATGGTTATAAAAATAAGAGAGATTGATTTCAATGTTGACCCTATTTTGATATAGAAGCGAAAGTAGTCAATCTGTTTTTTTTGAATGTGCGTTTAATCACAGTCAATTCTGAATGGTATCATAAAAGGTTTAAGAATAACGTACAAATTCCAGTATTTTTATTGTAGTTAATCCAGCATTTTTTTAACGACATTTAATTGAGCAGATAATTCAGCATATCTTTTTACTACATCATCTCCCGGTCTTTGATCTGCATCATTGAATGCATTATATAAGTAACTTATCTGGTCTGCCAGCATGTGTTGTGGGTAAGCTCCGCTGTCTGTTTTTAATAGTTTAAGGGAGGCTTCTAATTTTTTAAGCCGGTCGGCTTTATCAGTAGTACCACTCAAACTTTTTTGCTCTTTTTCAAGCTTATCTAATAGCTGTTGTGAGGAACTGATCAATTCGCTAATTTTTTGTTGCATCGATACCTGGCTGGTAATATCTCCTTCAGTTGTACCGGATTCTTTAACTCTCGGATCTATTAATAAGTCAAAACTTTTTTCAATAGTTTCTTTTTCAGTTATAAGTCTTACTGTATAAGTGCCCGGTGCAGCAATCGGTCCGTTTTGATATCTTCTACTTAATTCTTTGGTCCATGGCCCTGTGTGTCGCATGTTCCAGTTAAATCGATTCAAACCATCTTTAGTTCCCAATGTTTTATCAACCAGGAACAGTACTTTATTCGTTTTCATATCATCGATCATGGAAGCAGGTAATTTTAATTTACTACTGTCACTGATATAAGTAGCCACCATATTCTTATTTGCATCCAGTATCTCTAATTTAACAGCTGTCTTATTTCCTTTGGGAATATAATAATCAATTAGTACACTTGGCTGCGGGAATTTTGGATAGCTATTATCTTCGTTACGAATTTTAGGGTATCTGTATCTTATGGTGCTAGTTGGTTTGAATAACAATGGAGATGTACCCATTGCATTTATTTCTTTCTGCTCCAAAGAAGTTATATTATCTAATATCCAAAAAGATCTTCCCATTGTGCTGAGCACCAGATCGTCCCGGAATATTTTTATATCTGTTACAGGTGTTACCGGTAAATTTTGTTGAAAGGCTTTCCAGTTTTTTCCATCATCAAATGAAATGAATAAACCATATTCTGTTCCGGCATAAAGTAACCCTTCTCTTTTAGGATCTTCCCGTATAACTCTTGTCGGATGATCAGTAGGAATACCATTGGTGCCAGTTGTTAAAAGTTCCCATGTTTTTCCGTAGTCTGTTGTTTTATAAATGTATGGCTGTTCATCACCTAATTGATACCGTAACACGGAGACATACGCTTTAGCAGGATTGTGTGGTGAGGGTTCTACTTCATCCACTCGTCCGCCTTTTGGCAGTTTTGGAGGAGTTACATTATTCCATGTTTTACCTCCGTCTTTTGTAACATACACCAATCCGTCATTTGATCCTGTCCATATCAAACCTTCTTTTAAAACAGATTCTCTGACGGAGTATAAAGTACTGTAAAACTCTTCTCCGGTTATATCTCTTGTAATAGGGCTTCCGGAAATTACCTGCTTATCAGGTTCGTTTGCAGTAAGATCAGGAGAAATTGTTTCCCATGTTTGTCCATCGTTTGTTGTTTTGTGAAGAAACTGCGAACCATGATATACTACATTAGGATTATGTGGTGAAACATAAACAGGTGCAACCCGTTGAAAACGATACACTAAATCTTTCGGATTATGTCCATACAAATTTGATGCACCAACCGGATATCCTTTTTCAGTACCCGTTTTTTTATTGAACACACCAAAAACGCCTTTACAATTAACATATACAATATTATGGTCTCCGGGTTTTGGCACTGCAGGCCCGGTTTCACAACCACCTGTATTAATGATCCAGCCAACACCTGTGTTTTGAATTGCCGAAGCAGCAAAACTTGGGACAGCGATCGTAGTATAATTATCCTGTTGACCTGCATATAGCCAATAAGGATATTGATCATCTACTTCTACCTGATAAAGTTCCGCTGTTGGTTGATTAAATTGTGTAGACCATGTTTTCCCTCCATTATGTGTAACAGTTGCGCCACCGTCATTACTTTGAATAAATAGATCGGGATTATTCGGATTGATCCACATGTCATGATTATCCCCATGAGGTGGATTAATAGTAGACCATGTTTTTCCGCCATCTATAGATTTTATCATTGGATTAGCTAAGGAGTAAATAATGTTGGAGTTTTTCGGATCAACAGAAACATTACAATAATAAAAAGGCCTGTCTACCAGCCGTCCATCATTTGAAATTTGTTTAAAAGAATTTCCCTGATCTTCCGAGATGTATAAACCGCCTTCTTTATCAGGGGCCTCTATGATAGCATAAAGCATACTGGAGTTTGCAGGGGTAACGGCAAGATCAATTTTACCTATCAGGCCATTGGGTAATCCCTTTTTTAATTTCTCCCATGATTTTCCTCCATCAACAGTTTTATAAATACCACCTTCTTCGGTAGTGCCGCCCGAAATTATAGACCATGGTTTGCGATCAACTTTCCATGCAGCAGCATAAGCTACATTGGGATTACCAGGTAATAGCTCAATATCTACTACACCTACTTTATCTGAAATAAATAAAACTTTATTCCATGTTTTACCACCATCGGTTGTTTTAAAAACACCTCTTTCTTCATTTGGTTTAAAGGCATTGCCAATGGCCGCCACCCAAACAATATTATGATTAGCAGGATCTATTTCAACGGCACCAATATGATTGGTTTTATCTAAACCTATATGCTGCCATGTTTTTCCGGCATTGATTGATTTATACATTCCCTTACCTGCAATCACATTGCTTCTGATTCCATCAGACCCTGTACCAACATATACGATATTGGCATCATTGACAGCAACTGCAATGGCACCAATAGAAGGTGTTGCAAAAAAGCCATCTGAAACATTATTCCAGGATGTGCCATAATCTTCGGATTTCCAAACACCGCCGCCTGTTGCCCCTAAATAAAAAGTAGCAGGTGCCACCGGAGTTCCGGCAACAGTTGTAACCCGCCCACCTCTTGATGGTCCTACGCATCGATACTGAAAGGATTCAAATTCCTGCGCAAGTAATGATGCAGGAATTAATAAAGAAAGGGAAGCGAGCAATGATTTAAAGGAACAATTCATAATAAGTAAAATTGATAGGTAAATATAAACTTATTATTAGTTTAAAGATTTATCAAACGTATAGATTAAATTGTTCCTGGTGAAAAGGTTACTTTTTCTCCGGATTTAATGTTGATTTAGGAAAGAATTTGCTGAACAAATGCACAAAGAAGGAACAAACGGAGATGAATTTTATTTTCATCTTTATTTATTTTAGCCTTTATCTTTTTCCAATTGCTCAATTGTCTTTTTTGCGGACGCCAGCCTTATTTGTTTATTCTTCTCCACCAGTTTATGTGTTGCCCATTTTTCTAATTTATGATGTAGTGGAACAAGTAATGCGGCAATGCTAACCAATGCCAGCAACATCAGTATTGGATTATGATGAGTGATTCTTTCTAAAAACGGATGAAGTAATAAGTTTAAAAATTCAAAGACAACCAACAAAGCAATTACTCCTAAGAACTGGATAACTTTTGTATTGGTGATATGACGGCGGCTAAGTCCTAAAAAGAGAATGACAAATGAAAGGATGCCGAATGCTAATAAAGCGTACTGGATGTTTTGTTTGCGCTGTATTTCAGCATTTTCAATTTCCAGGTCATTTTTTATCGATAACAATTGCTGCTGTTGTGCATTCGACATTTTATCAATGCTGTCTTTTGTTACTTCATACAGCCTGTAATATTTTAAGGCACTGTCGCTATTAATAGTAGAATAAATTTTTTTATAAAGACCATAGACGGTCAGTGTAAATCTGAATGGGGCTTGCTCCAGCCTCGAGAAAGCCTTATTGTTATAATAAAGTGCAGAATCTGTCATTACCTGGCTTTCAAATATCTCGGCCATCGCGGTATATGCCCTTACAAAATTTTCGGGGTTTTCTAAATCATTTTTTGCAGTCAATGCCTTTTTCATATACTCCAGAGCTATGCCTTTATTATTAAAGTCATAATAATGCACCCGGGCTAATTGGGTAAGGGTGGAAGATAAATCTGTTTCTAATTTTTTGGATAAACTAAGCTCATAATTCCTCTGTGCATAATACAAAGCAGAATCCTTTTGTTGAACAGATGAGTAATATTTAGACAGCGTAACCAGAATTGCAGTTAAGTTAGAATAATCACCGGCGGTTTCAGAATTTGGCAAAGCCATTAGAAGATACTGTTTATGTTTAGCGCTATCATTCCTAAAGCAAACAGCCAGATCCTGGTAAATAATACCGAGTGCTTGTTTGTTTTTATGCTGTTGCGCCATTTCCAATGCACTAAATGCCAGCTCTGCACCTTCGAGCGTGTTACCGTTGATGGCGATAATATAACCCATCTCGGCAGTAATAACTGATTCAAGGACTTTGTCGTTTTGCTTTTTTGCTATGTCCAGTATTTTTTTTGAATAGTCAATTCTTTCCTGTTGGGTTAAATCATTTGTTACATATAATATTTTATTCATGAAACCAATACGGGAACTATCAGCCTCTGCTTTACTTAATTCATTTAAAAAAGCATCAGCTGCTTTGTTTTGCGCCTCACTGCCAGAAGCAAGTATACAAATGAATGTGGCAATAAATAATTTCTTCATAGTTCAATTAATTAGTTTGATTCTTTCTCCAATTCTTCATCCGATAGTAATCGGATCGTTTTTTTAGCACTGGCCAGCCGTATCGCTTTATTCTTCTCCACCAGTTTATGCGTAGCCCATTTTTCTAATTTATGATGCAGCGGTACAAGTAAAGCAGCAATACAAACCAATGCCAGTAACATCAACACTGGTGAATGATGAGTGATACGTTCTAAAAATGGATGTAGTAATAAGTTGAGAAATTCAAATACAATCAGTAAAGCAATCACCCCAAAAAATTCAATAACTTTTGAATGAATGATAAACCGGCGGCTGAGTAATAAAAAGAACAAGATAAATATTATTATACCAAGAGCGATTAGAGCATATTGAATATTCTGTTTACGTTGCTCCGCTTCCTGCTTATTTTTAGCTTCTTCCTCTGAGATGCGCAATTGTTCACTAAAAGCCAGCGACTGTATTTTATTAGTTTTCTCTTTACTAAATACCGAATCCCTGAATGCAGACTCCAGTCTTGCATAGTAATAGGCACTATCTGTTTGGCGAAGGCTGTCATAAACACTTCTTAAAAAACCGGCAGCTGCCTGTTTGAAATCATAATTATTAAGCTGTTTGCCTGTTTCAAGTAATTGCTGCGCCTGCTGCTGTGCGGCAGCGATTTCATTATTGTTTAGTAAGAAATTAATATATGCTGGTTTAATTATGAATTTTACATAGGAATACTGCATAGAGTCTGATTGCTCATTTGCTCTTTTAAAATGAAATCCTGCTAAATCTTTATCCGCTAATTGTTCATGCACTGCGCCTAATAACATTTGTGCGTAGGTCTCATATAAAAAGCTTCTCAGCCGCAGGTTGGTTTCATTCAATGCCTGCGTATAATGCATGGCAGAGTCCGGCTTTTTCATAAATAAAAAATATCTGCTATAATTATATTGCACCTGGCGGATCATATAGTTATACATCGGGGAACTTTTGGCAGGCAATGCAGCTTCTGCTTTTCTTATATATTTTAATTGCTCATCCCGGTTGCCAAGGTTTTCATACACAATACTGATATCAATGTATAACGAACTTAATCTTCTTTTGTCATTGGCCTTTTGTGCCAGGGGGATTCCCTTAAAGAAAAATTCAAGCGACTTGCTGTAATCTCCTGTATTAAATAAAAATAAATTACCTGCGAAATTGTAACTGATAGCCAGTAAAGAATCATTGTTCAGCTGTTGGGCTATCTGCAGCATTTTTAAACAGGAAGCAGAATCTAAATTGTTATTTCCACTTGAAAAATATTCTTCGCCTAATTTACTATACAAGTCAAATCGTGCAATAGCATTAGTAGTGGCGGCTAAGACATTTTTTAAACTGTCAGCTTTATTTTGAGTATAGCCGGTATGTAGTAGTGAAAAGCAGGATAAAAAAATGAGTAGCTTTTTCATAATTCAGTTAATTAGATTGCTTGTTTTCCAACTCCTCCTCCGATAGTAATCGGATCGTTTTCTTCGCACTGGCCAGCCGTATTTGTTTATTCTTCTCCACTAATTTATGCGTAGCCCATTTTTCTAATTTATGATGAAGCGGTACAAGTAAAGCAGCAATACAAACCAATGCCAGCAACATCAGCACCGGCGAATGATGGGTAATCCGTTCTAAAAAAGGATGGAGTAATAGGTTTAAAAATTCAAATACTACCAATAATGCTATTACCCCCAAAAATTGGATAAGTTTTGTATTGGTGATATGCCTGCGGCTGAGTGCTAAAAACAAAATGATAAATGTGATGATACCCAAGCCTAATAATGCGTATTGGATGTTTTGTTTGCGTTGTTGTATGGCTTTAATTTTTTCAATTGCTGATTCCTGTTGTTTTAATTCGTTTTCGGTACTCATTAATTGTGTTTGCTGAATATTTTTTGCGCTATACATACTGTCGTTGGCGGCTATGTACATGTCCTGGTACTTTAATGCGCTGTCGGCATTTGTTTTTCGGTAGATAGCCGAAAGTAGTTTTGCCGGCAGCAGTGATTGATTGGACAAATCGGTGTTTTGCACAGACCTTATTGCTTTTTTTGCATAGAGGATTGCAGAATCCGGCTGTTGGTTCCTGTAGTAATGTTGAGCTAATTCATAGTAAAAATTGTTGAAATTACGGGGTGAGTTTAATTTGTTTGCTTCCGCTAATGCCATCTTAAAATAACTCACCGCCAATTCATTATTGCCAAGGCTGCTGTGTATGCTCCCAAGGTTACTAAACACCGAACCCCGATAATAATTAAATTGTATTCTGTTTATTATGTCATAAGCATTTTGTGAGTACATAAGTGCAGAATCCAATACACCTTTTTTCAAATAGACCTCACCTAAATTCAGGAGTGCAAGGCATTGCATGTTAAATATTTTTTGGTGAAACCCGCCCTGCTCCACCTGTTTGTACATGCTGATAGCTTTGTCGTATTGCTCCTGGTCTTTGTAATTGTGCGCCAAATTATGAATGCAAGAGAGTATGATTGCTGAGTCGCCGGTTTGGCTGGCTACCTGTACCGATTGCAAGGCAAACTCCAGACTCTTAATGGTATTCCCCATCATTCTATAGCTTCTTCCAATACCTGAAAGTGTATAGGCTTCGGTTTTCAGGTCTTTTGTTTTTCTTGCCTGCATCAGCCGTTTTTGGCTAATCCTGAAACTGAGCATTGGATTTATCTCGTTAAGGTTACCATAGGGCCTGAGGATTTTATTGACTTTGGCAGTGTCATCAATCACCGCCTCTATTGATTGCAGAATAGCGACTTCATCCAATACCTGGTTGTTCTTTACTTCCTGTGCTTTGGCAAAACCAATCACCAGCAGAAAGCAGAAGAGAGTGGATAGTTTTTTCATCATTCCATAAATTTATGCGGGTTCAAATAATTTATCTATCGTTATCTCATTATCTATTTCCCCTAAATAATGTTGATTTTTTATAGCCGGGTAAGTAGTAAGCAAAGTGTTAAATGTGGCTTTTTTTGTTTGCGTCGCCTGCCTGAAAATTGATTTTTTCATTCTTAACTGTGCTGCGTAAGTTTTAGTAATAGCAAAATTCTCTTTAGTAAACTTTGCTTCACATAGGTTAATGGTTTGGTCGGCTCTGTCAATAATCATATCTATCTGGCAGCCGGGTAGTGTATCGTTTCCTTTAAACAGCCAGGAGCTGGTAGTGCTGTAAATGCCGCTAATGCCCAGAGCTTTTTTTATCTGGTTAATATGTAACATGCAAATATTTTCAAAAGCATATCCACTCCATGCCGTAAATGTACTTTTAGCGGAGAGTTGTTGCCAGGTACCTTTGCCACCCCCTTTATTGGCTTTTATAAACTTTAAGTAAAAAAGAGAATACAAATCGGTGAGTTTATAAATGGCTTCTTTCTTTTTATTAATTAAGGGTTCGTAAAAAGATATAAAATCACATTCTACCAGTTCTTCCAGCGTTCTTGATAAAGATGCTTCACTTAACCTGGTTTTACGGGCTATATCTGCTCTTGGCATACCCTGCGGCTTTGCAGCCAGTGCTTCTATTATTTTTAAATGCCGGACTGCATTTTTAAAAAGCGAATGATACAGTTGTGCATACTCTCCATTCAACAAACCCTTCGGCGAAAAACAAATATCATCTATCAGCTGTGTGGCACTTTTTCCCTTAGTTACTTCTTTAAGGTAAAAGGGAATGCCACCCACTGCCATATAGATTTCTACTATTTGGTATTGAGTCAGGTTTGCACCTATTGATTTAATAAACAATGCTGTTTCATGTAAAGTGAAGGGCACCAATTTTATACGTTGCGTTATTCTGTTATGCAAGCCGCCCCTGGCATTAATCAACTTCTTTTTTATCCACGAAGAAGCAGAGCCACAGGCAATGAGTAAAATATTATCCATATTGGAAACATGCTGATTCCAAAAATATTCCAGCGCAGCTATAAAGTTTGATTTTGGATTATCTAACCAGGGCATTTCATCAATAAATACAACATGTTTCAATTTCTTTATTGGTAATGCATTTAAATATTTTATCAAATACCGGAATGCATCCTGCCAGGTTAAAGGCGATTGTTTTTCTTTTGTACCCTTTGTCCGTTTCAGGTACTCTTCAAAAAAGTTGTTGAGTTGCTCTTCTTTTGTGCCCTCCCTGGTACCAGTAAAATCAAAAACAATATTATCTTTTAAATGCTGCCTTATTAAAAATGTTTTACCCACCCTTCTTCTGCCATATACAGCTAAAAATTCAGCATTGACAGATGCTAGTATACTATCCAGCTTTGCTGTTTCCTGCTCCCGGCCTATAAGCCTGGTTACTTTTTCCATTTATTGTAGACTTTAATACTTGGAGAAATCTCTATAAAAATAGCTTATTTCTCCAGGTAGTAAAATTGTTGTTTGGAGAAATCTATTAAAATTAGCCACATTTCTCCAAGTATATAACTTTAAACCCGGTATCTAATTATCTTTCTCCAGTTCCTCCTCCGATAGCAATCGGATCGTTTTCTTCGCACTGGCCAGCCGTATCGCTTTATTCTTCTCCACCAGTTTATGCGTAGCCCATTTTTCTAATTTATGATGCAGGGGGACAAGCAATGAAGCGGAATAAATAATCAGCTCATCAGCACAAATGTCTTATTGCCATTTGTTACGGAACCGGCATCATAATATATTTCATAACAACCAACCACCAGTCAAAAGTCGGAACAATATAATAAAGTAATTGTCCGACGGCATAAACTACCAGACAGGTCCACAGCGTTTTTGTTTCCCTTTTATTTTTATAATCAAGATATAATAATAAGGCAAGTACTATATCTATTATCAGAAACGAAATGAAAAAAGTGGAAATGCCGGCAAATGTTTCCAGTTTAAAATGAATACCTACAATCCTGTC
>JANMLJ010000630.1:0-1830 GCA_031372465.1 Chitinophagaceae bacterium
TTAATCAAAATACCCATTCGCTTTTATTATCATCAACAACAGGTGTTGGTGCTAATTTACAAAAGCTGAAAAGCATTATTATTTCCGCGGTGGACAGAACAGGTAATGAAAGTGAGAAGAGAATGGTGGAGATTATACAGAAGTGATTTTTAAAATCGGCCGATAGTATACTTCCTGAACACCGTATTGTAAGTTCACCTTTCGTCAGAGTCAGATTGAATACACCAGCTTACTGTGTCCGAATACTTAGGAATGGTGCCTTTCAAAAGAGCCTTGCCCGAAAATAGCAGGGAGCTTGATTTGGTTTGTCAATTATATTTTATTTTTCATTGGGGCAGGGCTCATCCCTTCCCTGAATATGCAACGGCAAGGGTTACCCTTTCGTATTATTATTTGTAAAATTTATCATCCTTCCAATTTTTTGGATTATTTATGATGTATTCTGAAATGCGTTGATAGGATTGTTTATCACGAATGATATGTTCCCAATAATTGCGTTGCCACAATTTGCCGTTGAATGGTTGCCAACCCAATTGTTTCACACCACGGATGTATTCAACCGTTACGATGGATTGAAATGCCCCCGCAATATCACCCACGGTTTTTGTATTGGTAGGGGCAATCCCTTGTGGTTGCCCCTTTTCATCGCCAACAAACATTTCATTATTCGGGGCATCATCATTTTGGGAAACCGGATTTGTCGGGGTGTTTTGGGCAACCGGATTTATCGGGGTGTTTTGGGCAACCACAAGGGTTGCCCCTACGATTTCCATAATGGCATGGAAATGGTTGGGCATTATTATGTATTCATGTAATTGAACATTTGTAAATCTTCCGGGTATTTTTCCCCATTCATTATCTGCCATTTTCCCAGCATCATTCAATAGCATTTCGCCATCCACAATTTCCCCCAATAATTTTTTTCTATCCTGAACACAAATGGTAATAAAATATAATCCTGCCTGCGAATAATCATATCCTTGCAGGCGGATACTTCGGCGGCTTTGGGGCAATCCCTTGTGGTTGCCTGTCTTTGGATTGTATGGCATTGGTTATTATTTATAGCGAAAACCACAAGGGATTGCTTGTATAAATTATATCATTGATGTTCTTTCCGGTCAATAAATTTTGAATGAATGGTGTTATCATGTCTTTTTAGTGGAAAAAATACCGATACAGCTTCATAGGAAAAATGATGCTAAACTACTTTAATTGTGCCGAAGTGCCCTTTCCCCGATACCAATCTTACTGCAAAAAATAATATGGGTTTGGTCAGTAAATTCATGAATGTTTAAATACGTGCAGAATGTCGTTAAGGATAACCTTCAATTACTCAATCAACGTCGTTTCCTTTTTTATTGCTGTAATAGCGGAAAACAATTTATCTAAATCTTCCTGATTATTAAATGCATTGATAGAATACCGCAGGTAAACCCCATCCTCATGCCGCATTACCGGAATTTCAATTTTATACATATCAAAAAAATGACGCTGTAGTTTCTCCGGCTCCCTTGTTTTTATTGGTGCACTGAATAATTGAAGAACAAAATCATCTGTTACCGGTGCAAGGGGTGTGGAATCGAGCAGATCACATAAAGCAAGAGCATTGGACTGAACTAACTGTCTGCAATTGGCAGCTACCTGCTCCCAGTTATGCTGATACATAAATTGAATAGCGGCAGGTATTGTTAAAAAAGCAGAGTAATCACGGGTTCCATTTGTCTGGTGATAATCTAAAAATGGCGAACCAGAAGGAAACATGGCTTTATAACCCCAGCTTATCACCAGTGGATCGATCTTATGCTGCAGTTCTTTTTTTACATATAAAAA
>JANMLJ010000636.1:0-1985 GCA_031372465.1 Chitinophagaceae bacterium
CCCGATAGCTATCGGGATGAAGGTGGAAACCAAGGAAGGAGAAGGCTTGCCCGGCGAACAGTCGGGAAGTGAGTTTATTATTTTACACCCATTAGTATGAATTAAAGCAACTAAATAACAAAGATGCTTTTGATAGTCAACATCCTGAAGTATGAGCTTTGAGCTTTAAAGCATTCTTTTTATACATTGTAATCCACAAAAAGCACTCTTTTTATGGATTATGTGCTATATTTAGTCAGTAAAAATAAGAAAGCGATGATTGAAAGAACATTACTTAATGTGCTGAAAGAAAAACTTGACTACAAAAAAGCACTGATCATTTTTGGCCCCCGGCAAACAGGCAAAACAACCCTGGCAAAGGCCCTGGCCAGCCAAATGAAACAGCCTGTTGAATATTTTAATGGTGATGCAGCTATAACAAAATCGTTGTGGAAAGTGGAAAATATAGCCGCACTCAGGCAAAGCTTTGGCACAAAAAAAATAGTGATTTTGGACGAAGCCCAAATGATTGAACAGGTAGGAATGATTTGCAAACAACTCATAGATGCCAACCTGGGAATTCAGTTTATCATCACCGGCTCCTCATCACTCAACATTGCCGATAAAACCCAGGAACCATTAACAGGCCGTAAGTGGGAATACTTTTTATATCCCATCAGCAGTGCCGAACTTATGAACTATCAGGGTATTCCAACATTTCTGGAATCGCTGCCGCAATATTTGGTATATGGCATGTACCCCGAAGTGGTTACACATTTGCTGGACGCTAAAGAAGTGCTGTCTAACATTGCCAGCAGCTATCTCTACAAAGACGTGTTGGCACTGGTAGGTTTAAAAAAACCTCAGTTGCTCGAAAAGATTTTAAAGGCACTTGCGTTGCAAATAGGCAACGAAGTTTCGCTCAATGAACTGGCATCATTGGTTTCGGCAGATGTAAAAACGGTGGATAGCTATATCTATTTGTTAGAACAGGTATTTGTTGTATTCAGGTTGGGTACCATCAGTAGAAATGAGCGAAATGAAATAAGCACCAAAAAGAAAATTTACTTTTATGATAATGGCATACGCAATGCCTTGTTGGGAAATTTTGCACCCATTGCTACGCGGCAAGATGTAGGGGTCTTGTGGGAGAATTTTTTAATTACCGAACGAAAAAAATTATTGGCTTACAATGGCTTTCATGGGCGTACCTACTTCTGGCGAAACAAGCAACAGGCTGAAATAGATTACGTGGAAGAGATTGATGGAAAAATTTATGCGTACGAATTCAAATGGAATCCATTGGCCAAAGTAAAATTTCCTGCAAGCTTTTTAGAAAAATATAAACCCATTGAAACAAAAGTAATTCATCCGGAAAACTTTTGGCAATGGCTGAATGAATATCCATATTGAGAAAGAAGCCGAACAAAAAGCAAACATGAAATGAGCCATAAGTAGAAACTTACAAATAGGTAATGATTATTTAAGGCGAATTCCATGTGGCTAATAAAATAAAAATAAACACATGAAAAAAATGAAGGCTTGTCCGACGAATCCGCCGCGGCGGAGCAGGCGGGCACCGAATTCATCATTCAATTATCGAAATAAATAAACCAATGATAAAAAAACTAACATGCACCTTCCTTCTTGCTTTTGCAGCAAGCATCGGGTTTGCCCAGCAAAATAAAATTCCGTTTGAAAAATACGGCGTGGCCGAAGGCCTGCCGGAAGAAATAGCAATAACCCCTCTGCAGGATGACAAGGGTTTTATCTGGTTTGGCACACAAAATGGCCTGGTAAAATATGATGGCTACCGCTTTAAAGTGTTTAGACAGGCTTCAGATAAAATGGATACCGCCGGTTTGCAAATAAGAAGTTCAGGAGGTGGGCTGTTAAAAGCAAAGGATGGTAAGATATGGATCGCTGAATCTGGAGATAATGGTGGAGTTAGTTGTTTTGATCCCGTTACAGAAAAATTCAGAAATTTTTATCCCACAGGCAATACT
>JANMLJ010000639.1:0-3241 GCA_031372465.1 Chitinophagaceae bacterium
CAAAGCTGATCACTATAAAGATGTTCATCGGGTTTTTCATAACCCGAAAACTCCATGAGGTTTTTCCACCACTCTAAGAATGCAAATGCTTCTCCTTTCCGTTGCAATTCAAAATAACCGGCATTATAAACACCATATCGGTTCAATGAAATGATACTGTAATTTTTTGGCTCCGGAAGGTAGAATGTATTTTTTGTTCGGTGCGGGCTAAGTGTAATGGCTGCTTCAGATAATGATGCAAAAGGACCGAATACATACATATCGCTGTCGAGGTAGATCAGCCGTTGCACCTGGCTGTGATTTTCCAGTATATGAGTGGCAAAAAAGGGCTTTAGGGCACAGTTCATTTCAAGAGGTGTATATCGCCCGATCATTCCTTCGATACGACTATCGTTAAGCGCATTGATAAAATAACAGTTCTCAACATTTATTTCCGGGCAGTGAATTTTATTTCCTAATATGCCAATAAAAAATTCAGCTTCGGGATTGTGTTCCAAAAAAGATCTTTTTAGAGAAAGGGCATGTGAGAGGTAATTCGGCGTAACAACTGTATAAGCAGCTGTAGAAAAGTTTTCGAAAGAATTGTTTTTTTTACTTTCCATTCAGACGTATTCAAAATATATTAAGCTCTATTATTCTTCCGCCACCTGTAAGCAACAAATCCAACAATGGCAAAAGGTGCAAAAGCGAGGTAAAGTATCCCCGAGTTCATACCCTGTGCTGGTTTTTCACCAAGTTGTTGTGTGGTTTTAGTACAGATAGAGCATTGGGCACTGGAGTCAATAGTGAAAAGTGTCCCGATAGCTATCGGGAAGTGAATAGTGAAAATTAAGATCAGTCCCCATTTTTTCATACACGTAAAATTTAGGCAAAGATAATGCTTCATCTTTTTTCCTGTACAAGCCTTTCTGCTATTTGTTGAAATTGCTGACCCCATAGATTCCAGTTGAGTATTTCATCGTAATAGTTTCTGGCAGAAAGTTTTAAGCGCTGAAATGCTGGTTTGTCAGCAAGCAATTGACCAATTTTTTCCGCATAAACTTCAGCTTTTGCTGCCAGGGGAAGGACAAAACCATTTATATCATTTTTTACATATGTATTTACTCCACCGGTATCTGTTGTAATGGATGGAATACCATAAGCCGATGCTTCACTGAAAACAACACCGGCACATTCGGCCCGGGTGGGTAATAAAAGAAAATCGGTTGCCAAAAAAATTGAATGCAGCTGTTGAAAATCCTCTTGATTATTTTTATCTAAAAAAGGAATGATAGTCACATTTTTTTCATTAGCAAGATCATAAGGAGGTACACAACCTATAATGTGCAGATGCGGGTTCATTCCTTTTTGTTTCAGCAATTGAAAAGTTTTCCATGCAATATCTCCACCCTTTCTTTTCCATTCCACGCCCAGAAATAAAAGCCTGCAATGACCCGATGCTTCAACATTCAAATTGGCCCTGGCAGGAATTGAATCAAGATTAGCACCGAAGGGAACCACTGAAATTTTGTTTCTGCTTATTTTATAATCACTGATTGCCGAATTTTTATTCCAATCAGATGCCAGCATGCAATGTGAAGCATTTACAAAAGCTTTTTTATCCAATTCAATTCCCTCCCGGATATTATAACCGGCCAGGTTACTGAAATAAGGATAGTAAGATTGCAATTGATGAAAACTGGCATCGGTCATATAAATAATAGGAATGTCTGTTTCCACATAGGCAATCAATTGAGAAGATGCCGAAACAAACAAAACATCAACGGGTCTTTTCTTTAATTCCTTGGTCAGTTGTTTACTGAAATACTTTGCATAAGCATGCAGAAACTCAACAGCAGTTTGCTTTTTAAACCAGCGGCGATTAATGCTTTTCTGCGTAGTCAGCCATTCCCGCAAAAGCCAGGGCCAGTTGAAGTGAAAGATTTCAACGTCATTATTTTTTAGTATTTCCTGGTAAGTATAATAACTGGTGCCTGACCATGATTTTTTGTCCAGCGGACTCGATCTTGCAGCAAAACCAACTTTCATTTTTACAATTTTATAAAAAACGACGGGCTATCAGGTTATAAGTCGTATCAATATTTTTTATCCCTTCAATAGTCTGCTTCGACAAATAATCATCCCAGGAAAACGATTCCCAGAGATGATGAAGATACGCCTCCGGAAATTCAGTCATTTCTTCAAACATTGATTTCAATCCTGCTTTATCATACAAAGGGTAATGAAAAGCATAAGGACTTAGTTGTTTGATTTTCTCCGGATGAGCAGCACCCAATTTCTCTGGTATAAACACTGAATGCTCATTCCAGTATTTATCCCTTCCTTTTGAACGGAATGATTTATATTCATCAAGCCACCGAGTGACAAATTCGCTGTTTTTTTCTGATAACAATACTGCATTGCATAAACCCGAAGATCTAATCGTATTTTTTCTTATCAGGCCAATTTTATATTTCAATCGTTGCCGCCAGTTTTTGGGAACATACGCTGCTTTTAATTCCTGACCGATAACAAATGAATGATTCAACAAATCAGTTAAGGGCTTTACACTGATGGTGTCAAGGTCAAGATAGATTCCACCAGTTTCTTTTAATGCCTGCAACCTTACTACATCTGCTTTATGTGCAACATGATACAATGAGTTGCCCATAAAAGTATCAGGTGCAACAATTTTATTTAGTGTCAAAAATGGTTTTGCTTTCTCCCACCATTCTCCTTTTGGCTCATATTGATAATGAAAATAGGCAGTTGATGGTTTATTCAGTTCAACAGCAGATTTTACAGACAGGTAATGCACCAGTGAAAATGGTTTGCCGCCAAAATCCGGGGCCATACCAAATACGAAATGAAGAATATTGGGAATCATTGCTATTAATACTGCTTCTATAAAGCTATTGAAGTATTTTCAAAAAAATTATTATAAAAAAATACCAGACATTTTTAGTCTGGTATTAAAATTATTAATCAAAAGAATGTTTTGGCTTTATACCGCCTCTGCTTCCATCTTCTTCTGTACTTTCTTCCGGTCATCTTCATTAAGAATCACTTTTCTCATACGGATGAAGTTAGGTGTTACTTCAATACATTCATCCTGCTGTATATATTCCATACACTCCTCCAGACTCATAATTGTTTTAGGAGCTATCCTTGTATGATCGTCGCTGCCACTGGCACGGTGGTTCGTTAATTTCTTTGGCTCTGTTGCATTCACTACCAGGTCGCCGGGTTTGATATTTTCTGC
>JANMLJ010000645.1:0-8166 GCA_031372465.1 Chitinophagaceae bacterium
GAAATAAGAGCAGCAGTTACTAGTGCAGCTGCCACAAAGCCAAATACCCTAAGCAGTTTTACCCGCAAAGGTGTTTCCAGCTTCTCATAACGAAGTGTATTGGTATTATAATAATATTTTATTTTCTTCATGAAAGCAAGCCTTAAACTGTTTCGGGATAAAAATGCGGCCCGAATAATTTACCTTTGCCCCCGTTTGCGGGGTTGACAAATATAACCCGTTAAACTGCAAAAATCAACCCAATCCCAACAGCAGTTATGATGACCAGCATAGATATACGACAGGCTTTCATGGACTTTTTTAAATCCAAGGGTCATACCATTGTTCCTTCAGCTCCTATTGTGGTAAAAAATGATCCTACCCTTATGTTTACCAACGCAGGGATGAACCAGTTCAAGGATTATTTTCTTGGCAATAAGTTACCGCCATATGGAAGGGTAGCCGATACGCAGAAATGTTTACGGGTAAGCGGCAAACATAATGACCTTGAAGAAGTTGGGGTGGACACCTACCACCATACTATGTTTGAAATGCTGGGAAACTGGAGCTTTGGTGATTACTTTAAACATGAAGCTATTAGCTGGAGTTGGGAATTATTGACAGATATATATAAAATACCAAAAGACAGGTTATATGCTACCGTTTTTGAAGGGGATGAAAAAGAAGGGTTACCGGCATCAAAAATTGCATTGGAAAAATGGAAAGAATTTCTGCCAGAAGACCATATAGTGTTTGGCAATAAAAAAGATAATTTCTGGGAAATGGGTGATACAGGTCCCTGCGGTCCTTGTAGCGAAATACATGTTGATTGCAGGCCAGATGAGGAAAGAAATAAAATACCCGGTCATTCATTGGTGAATCAAGACCATCCGCAGGTGATAGAAATCTGGAACAATGTGTTTATACAATATAACCGGAAAAAAGACGGTAGTCTCGAGCCCCTTCCTGCTACTCATGTAGATACCGGAATGGGTCTGGAAAGATTGGTAAGAGTGATTCAGGGAAAGCAAAGTAATTATGATACCGATTTATTTGCCGGAACAATTGCAACCTCAGAAAAAATATCCGGTAAAAAATATGATTCCAGCGACAGTAAAACGGCTGTAGCTTTCCGGGTACTGGCCGATCATATCCGGGCAATCAGCTTTACCATTGCTGATGGTCAATTACCTTCCAATACCGGGGCTGGTTATGTTATTCGTCGCATTCTTCGACGTGCAGTCCGGTATTATTATTCATACCTGGATTATAAACAGCCATTACTTTCACAATTAGTACCGGTACTGGCCAAACAATTTGAAACGGTCTTTCCAGAGTTACAAGCACAGGTAGATTTTGTAAGTAAAGTGGTAAAAGAGGAAGAAGATTCTTTTTTAAGAACGCTGGAAAAAGGATTAAAAAGAATAGATGAAATAATCAGAACAACTTCAGCAAATAAAAAGATAACTCCCGGAAACGGAGAATTAATCAGTTTGGCTATTAACCTCCCGATAAAAATAACCGGAAGAGATGCTTTTGAATTAAATGACACCTATGGTTTTCCTATCGATTTAACGAGGTTAATTGCGGCAGAGAATAATTTATCTGTTGATGAAGAAGGTTATGACGCAGAAATGCAACAACAAAAATCCAGAAGCCGGGCTGCTGGTACTATTAATGCAGAGGATTGGATTGTTTTAAAAGATGGAACCAACAAATTTGTTGGCTACGACTCATTGGAAGCCCAAGCCTCCGTTTTAAAATACAGGAAGGTAAAAGCCAAAGGAAAAGATGTTTACCAGGTTGTATTGGACAAAACACCTTTCTATGCCGAAAGTGGAGGGCAGGTAGGCGACCAGGGGGTATTGACTATTGACCATTCACCATTCACTATTATCGATACCAAAAAGGATAATGATCTTATTATTCATTTTATTGAATCAATCCCTGCTGATTTATCCGGTGAAGTAATTGCTAAAGTTGATAGTGTAAAAAGAAAAAGTACAGAACTGCATCACTCTGCCACACATCTTCTTCATGCAGCATTACGAAAAATATTGGGAACCCATGTTGCACAAAAAGGTTCTTTGGTAAATGAGGAACATTTACGTTTCGATTTTTCACATTTCGCCAAACTAACAGCGGAGGAGATTGCACAAACTGAAGCATTGGTCAACCAAAAAATAAGAGAAAATATTCCTGTTGTTATCAAAGAGATGTCAAAAGATGAAGCGATGAAACTTGGTGAAATGGCATTGTTCTGAGAGAAATATGGAGAGGTGGTAAGAGTAGTGATCATTGACCCTGCATATTCGGTAGAATTATGCGGAGGAACACATGTTGGTGCCACGGGTGAACTGGGATTATTTAAATTAACCAGCGAATCAGCCGTTGCAGCCGGTGTTCGCAGAGTTGAAGCTGTTTGTGGTAAAGAAGCAGAAGAATATGTCAATAAAAAATTCAATGTACTCGGCACTCTTCAGGAGATATTAAAAAATCCAAAGGATATTCAAAATGCCGTGGAGAACTTGCTGACAGAAAATGCAGAACTTAAAAAGCATGCAGTTGCAATGGAAGCAAGACAACTCGTTATTATACGAAATGAATTATTACTAAAAGACGAGATCATAAATGGGGTAAATTTTATCGGTGATATCATTGAAGTAAGTAATGCTGATGCACTAAAAAAACTTTGTTTTGATCTGAAGAACCATTTACGTGATCATGTGGTGGTTCTATGTGTTAACATTGGTGGCAAGCCGTTTGTAGCAGTTGGTATTTCCGAAACGGTTGTTGCAGCAAAGAACCTAGATGCTGCCAAAATAATTAAAGAACAAATTGCTCCGTTGATAAATGGTGGCGGTGGAGGTCAAAAAACACTGGCGACGGCTGGTGGACAGGAAGTAAGTAACCTGAAACTGGTAATAGAATCAGTCAGGAAACTCTTGTGATTCTCCTTAAAGGCAAGGATGTTGTTATTCATGGTTGGTATTTTCTTTTGGGTTTAGGATCCACTTTAAGAGAGTTCAATAAAATAGCTTTTAAGTGATGTTATGAATATCATTATTGAAACTACCCGTTTAGTGCTTCGAACATTTACTGTTGGGGATGCTCCATTGATTTATGAACTCAATATCGACCCGGATGTAACGCTTTATACCGGTGATCCGATTCAGGATTTACAACATGCCGAACAAGTTTTGGAGCAAATTATTTTACCACAATATGTTTTATACAATCATGGCCGTTGGGCAGTATATACAAAGCCGGAATTGAACCCGATGGCTATCGGGTTTATCGGCTGGTGTGGATTAAAAGCAAGGCCGGAAAGAAAGGAAATAGACCTGGGTTACCGCTTCATGAAAACTGCCTGGGGTAAGGGCTATGCTACCGAAGCAGCCTATGCCTGCCTGAAATATGGATTTGAAAAACTTACTATTCAACGGATTATAGGAAGAGCTATGCCACAAAACCTGGCTTCTATCCGGGTATTAGAAAAATGTGGGATGCAGTTTATTGGAGAAGAAGAGGTAGATGGACACCCGGCAAAAACCTATGAAGCCATCAATCCGTCTATCCATTAATATGACCCTTTAAAATTCAAGCACCTTTTAACATTTCCGAAACATTTCGTATTTCAAAAAATGTCATTATATTTGACCTACGAAATTTAACGTAGATAAAATAAATTAAAATTTGCAATCATGAAAAAAACAGGAATAAGAGTTGCTGCATTTATTATCGCAGTGGCTTTGTTGGCTCCGGTAGCTTTACTGGCACAAGAGGAAAAAACAGATAAGGTTGATAAAGAAACAAAAGTAAAAAAGGAGGCACAACAAATTACCATCACGCGTAAAGGAGATAAAGAGGAAAAAGTGATTGTGGAAATAAACGGCGATAAAATTACCATCAACGGAAAACCTTTAGAAGATTACAAAGACAAAGGAGGCGACATCAGCGTAAAACTTAATAATTTAAAGGACCTCGAATTTTTGGCAGGGTTTCCGGCAATGGGGAAAATGAGATCCTTTGATGCGTATTCTGGTGGTAATAATCTGAATTTTTTTAACGAAGATGCTAATCATGCCATGTTAGGCGTTACCACCGAAGAAACAGAGAGTGGTGTCAAAATCCAGGATATAACCAAAGAAAGCGGTGCAGAAAAAGCAGGTCTTAAAGAAGGAGATGTAATTACTAAAATTGGGGAAAAGAAAATAGAAAATCCGGATGATTTATCAAAAACTATCCGTGAACATAAACCTGGAGATAAAGTAGCCATTACTTACCTCAGAGATAAAAAAGTTCAAACAACCACTGCTGAACTTACTAAATGGAAAGGGGTTAATCTTTTTGGTTCAACAGGAACCGGGCAAAATTTTAAAATGGACCTTGGGGGAATGGATTTTGACAGGGATGTTCCCCGTGCATTAACTATACCCAGAACTACCGTTCCAGGAAATGTAAAAGGGTATAGGTGGTCAGGCGGAACACCTAAACTTGGTTTATCCGTTCAGGATACTGATGATGGAAAGGGTGTTAAAGTAATAGAAGTGGATGATGAAAGCAATGCTAAAAAAGCAGGTATCAAAGAAGAGGACGTAGTATTGGAATTTGATGGCAAGGCAGTGAATAATACTGATGATATTGTAAAAGTGATTAAAGAAAGTAAAGATAAAATTTCTGTGATGGTGAAATTACAAAGAGCTGGTAAAACACAGAATATTGAAGTGAAAATGCCCCGGAAATTAAAAACAGCTGATCTCTAATCATTTTATAGTATAGTTCTATGGTGTGTTTAATGCCCCTCGTATTTAATACGGGGGGTATTTGTTTTAACGAATCCCGGTACATCAACTGGCTTAAATGGGCTATTTTTGCAGCCATTTTCCACCTTAGTCTTGCAGGAGCAAAGACGAAGGTGGACTTCAATTATGATGGAACAAAACGAATATGAAATAGTAGTAGGACTTGAAGTTCATGCCCAGTTGCTGACTAAAAGCAAATTGTTTTGTGGTGACAGTATTGCTTATGGAGCAGCACCTAATACCCATGTAAGCCCCATTACATTAGGGCATCCCGGTACGCTGCCAAAAATGAATAAGAAAGCAATAGAGTTTGCTATTAAAATGGGGCTGGCTTGTCATAGTGAAATTGAAATGCAAAATTATTTTGCCCGGAAAAATTATTTCTACCCTGATTTACCAAAAGGCTACCAGGTATCTCAACATACAACTCCAATATGTGTAGGTGGATTTATTGCTGTCAAAACCGGTTCTTCTCATGAAGAAAAAAAAATCCGGTTGAACCGCATTCACCTGGAAGAAGATGCCGGCAAAAGTTTACATGATATAGATGAGGAGAATACCTGTATTGATTATAACCGGGCTGGAACACCTTTAATTGAAATTGTAACTGAACCAGATATCAGAAGTAGTGAAGAAGCGTTTGTTTATTTAACAAAAATCAGGCAACTGGTTCGTTATTTAGAAATATGTGATGGTAATATGGAAGAAGGTAGTCTTCGGTGCGATGCCAATATCTCTGTTCGTAAAAAAAGTGATCCAAAATTAGGCACGAGGGTGGAGGTGAAAAATCTTAATTCTACCCGGAATGTAAAAAGAGCCATAGATATCGAAGCAAAACGGTTGATAAATATGCTGGAAGCAGGCGAGGTTATCAAACAGCAAACAAGAAGTTTTGTCCCAAAGGACTCCTCTGGAGATGCAAACAGCGGAACCACTGTTGCCATCCGCGATAAAGAAGATGCAGATGATTATCGTTATTTTGCCGAACCTGATTTAACGCCTTTCCATTTAGCGGTTGAATTTATAGATCAAATACGAGCATCTATCCCGTCTTTACCGGAAGAAAGAATTAAAAAATATATTACTGAATTAAATCTTTCTGAGTATGACGCCACTGTTCTGACAGAAGAAAAAGCTTTTTCGGATTATTTTGAAAAATTAATTTCCTATCTCACTTCTTCAACTGATGGAGAGGGGCAGGGGGTGAGTATTCCCCCCTCTCCACCCCGTGGAGAGGGGCAGGGGGTGAGGTATAAAGCATCAGCTAACTGGATGTTGGGGCCTGTAAAAGCATGGCTGAATGAAAACAACCAGCAAATTGAATCGTTTCCTGTTAGCCCGCAACAAATGGCCGTAGTAATAAAATTAGTAGATGCAGGAGCAATCAGTTTTTCAACTGCCTCAACAAAATTATTTTCACGCTTAGTAAAAAACCCAACTGTACATCCTGAAGAGATTGCAAAGGAAGAAAATTTACTTCAGCAATCTGATGTGTCGGCTATCGGAACGATCATTGATACCGTATTGGAGAAGTTGGCAGATAAAGTAGTGGAATATAAAAAAGGTAAAAAGGGACTGATTGCCTTATTTATCGGAGAAGTGATGAAGCAATCGAAAGGGAAAGCAGATCCTAAAATCACTAATGAACTTTTACTGGAGAAATTAAAATCATCATAATAAAGAAAAATACCATGAAGAGAATTGTATTCATTATAGTTGTGTCATCATTCTTGATTTCCTGCAAGGATAAATCAGCAGCAAAAAAATTTGAAGTAAGCGGAACTATTACCAATAATTCTGCTAAAATGATTTACCTGGAGCAATTACCTATGGCTACTATGCAGGCTTTGCTGGTAGATTCTGCCATAGTTGGAAAAGATGGCAGCTATTCTTTAAAAGCAGGTGCTGCCGAAGCAAGTGTTTTTAATCTCCGGCTTGATAAAAGTAATTATCCTTTTGCAGCAGTTATCAATGATGCAGGTAAAATAACGGTGGACGTAACTTTTAACAAAGACAATAAAGAATTTCCGGATAAATATGAAGTCAAAGGTTCTGAAGCCAGCAATCAGATGAAAGAATTTATGTTTGCTTTCAATAACAAGTTGCAGGCTATCTTTTTCAAAGACCATGCTATTGACAGTTTACAGAAAGCGGGGGGTATTGATAGTATGATCATGGTTTTACAAAATGAACAAATGGCCATTGCGGCTGAAAGTAAAACCTTGTTTGATAACGCTATGAAAAAATCCAATAATCCGGCTTTATCCATGTTCTTGCTGGGATATTATCAGAATACTGCTAATAATCCTAATTATAAACTAGCAGCTTTAGATATAGAAGAAGTAAAAAAAATGGTGGATAAACTGGCGGTAAAATATCCATCTGCCACCGGGATTGTTGCCATCAAAAATCAATTGGATGCGGAGAAAAATGCGGAAGAGCAACAGAAAGCACTTTTACAGGAAAAAATTGGTAAACCGGCACCTGAGTTTTCTATGCCCGATGCAACTGGTAAGGAAATAAAGCTGAGTTCTTTCCGGGGAAAATATGTACTCGTTGATTTCTGGGCAAGCTGGTGCGGTCCCTGCCGCCAGGAAAACCCCAATCTGGTAAAGGCTTACAATAAATTCAAAGATAAAAATTTTACTATTCTCGGTGTTTCATTGGACAGACCTGGAGAAAAAGATAAATGGTTAAATGCAGTTATGAAAGATAAACTTACCTGGCCACAGGTAAGCGACCTGATGGAATGGAGCAGCCCGGTAGTTAATTTATACAAATTTGGTGAAAGAGGTATTCCTTATAATGTATTGCTGGATCCTGATGGGAAAATTATTGCTGAAAGTTTAAGAGGTAGTGCCTTGGAAGAAAAATTAGCGGAAGTATTGAAATAAAAATAATTCAGGTAAATGAAAGGGGTTGTTCATATCGGGCAACCCCTTTTCTTTTATCATGTTAACAGGAAATGAATTAATTAAAGTAAGAATTATTTTAGTTGGCTAACCAGCAATCAATTTTTCGGGAGTTTTCCCCTTTAAATTTATTATTAAACTCATTTACAGGTAGTTATAATATTAGTTTCGAAAGCTAACAACTAACTGATTTTTTGAGTATTCATATAGAAAGTATTAAAATTGGGGGACCAATGCAGCAAAGTTTTAAAATTCTTGTCATGTTAATAGAAAGTTAAGTAAAATCCTTATTTTCGATTCTCTCCAAATTACATTACAAAACTATAACACATGAGAAAACTTGTATCACTCATTACTATGTTAATGCTATTTAGCACAATAGCATTTAACCAGGACCGTAACATTTCTGGTACGGTAAAAGACGAATCGGGTGCACCTGTACCCGGAGCTTCCGTTAAAATTAAAGGAAC
>JANMLJ010000664.1:0-42085 GCA_031372465.1 Chitinophagaceae bacterium
GATTATAGTTTTATTGATTATACCCCTTAAATCTTTGTGAACTACCCCGGTAAATTAACGGGGTTTTTCATTTATTTAACTATCAACGAAGCAGCTAATAAAATTTTTATTCCAACTTTACGTTGACAATTAGCTATGAAATATTTTATTAACTACTTTCTTCTTTTTATTACTGCGACACCATTGGTATCAACGGGACAAAGCAACAAAGAAGAACTGCTTGACTGGAGTGATTCAAAAAAACTTACCTGGGCCGATTATAAAGCAAACCCTGATCCTGATAGCGATGCAGCGGCCTCTACCACTACTTATCTTCTTATTGATTATAAAATTACCAGCCGAAATTTCAGTTATAAAATAGAATCGCGGTTTTCAAAAACTCAATCATGGGGTTTACATAAAACTGCGTATATCCTAAGCCATGAACAGGGCCATTTTGATATTGCAGAAATTTTTGCCCGCAAACTGAATAAAAGAATGAGTGAATGTAAATTCAATGCCAGAACTTATCAGAAAGACCTGCAGAAAATTTACGAAGAAGTGACAAAAGAAAAAGAAGAAATCCAAAACAAATATGACAAAGAAACCAACCACAGCATCCGGAAAGAAGAACAGGCGCAGTGGTTAAAAAAGATAATGCTACTGCTGGAGGAGTATGCTGATTGGGCAGCTTATTAAAGTTCAAATGTAAGCCGATGGTAGGCTTTCACACAAAACCCATTCTGAAGAGAGGGAAACCACCTGCCAGATAATTTTATTACACGCAACACTTCTTCATATTTCTGAGCAGGTGCATTATTTAATAAAACATATGACGACAAATCCCCGTTTTTGTCAACCTGGAACCGCACTTCCACCGTATGGTGGCCTTTTAACCCTTTATCGATATTTTTTTTCACAAATTTCTTCCACTCTTCCTCCCCACCAGGATAATAAGCAGGTTGCTCCGAACGGTCGAATATTTTATTATCATCCGCAATATTGATATTGTATTTACACGGGCAGGTAAATCCGCGTATTGTAAAAGAAGTGTCTTTATATTCCTGAGAATAGGCCTGAACCCCTATTAATAAAAAATGAAAGAGAAGTATTTTTCTCATATGGTTGTTTTTAAAACAATCCGTACAACTGCCCATCTACTTTGCGGATGATTTCTCCAAGATCTTCATCATTTTCTCCGAATTTATTTTTATCAACATCAATGATAAGCAATGGACCTTCCTTATAATCAGCTATCCATTTATTATAGTATTCATTTAACTTCTTTAAATAATCAAGCCGGATATTCTCTTCATATTCCCTGCCTCTTTTTTGTATCTGTCCTACCAATGTTGGCACGGAAGCATTAAGATAAATAAGCAGATCCGGAGGCTGTACAAGCGTTTTTAATGTTTGGAAAAAATGAAAATAGTTATCAAAATCTCTTTTACTCATCAGCCCCATTTCATGCAGGTTAGGTGCAAATATGTTGGCATCTTCATAGATCGTTCGATCCTGAATTACTGTTTCTGTACCCTTTTGTATTTCCACCAGTTGCCGAAGACGGCTGTTTAAAAAGAATACCTGCAGGTTGAAACTCCAACGGGGCATATCCTCATAAAAATCCATTAAGTAAGGATTGTGATCCACATCTTCAAAATTCGGTATCCATTTGTAATGCTTGCTCAGCATTTCAGTCAGCGTGGTTTTACCGGCTCCGATATTACCAGCTACTGCTATATGTTTTGGTTTTTTTGCTTTTGCCATTTTTGTTTATCTGTTATTTCAATAATACTAACGATGTAATTTTTATCCTGCCTTTTTCTTTGCACCGGCAATTAAAAAGCAAATTACTGCTAATGGCAAAGGATACCACCAGAAGTCTTTCAATTCCGATAAATGCGAAGAATTTTTTCCCATCCTGTACATTACAATTGATGCAATGACTGCCAGAAGGCCGACGAATCCAAAAAACATTTTTTTATTCATGTGTTCTGTTTTGATGGTAAAATTACATACGTCTTAAAAGTAGTGTAATTTACAATACCGGAATACCGTCTTTAAAAATAATTAAGTCCCATTGCCTGCCGCACCAGTTCCATTGTAGCTTTAGCACTTTTCCTGGCTTTTTCAGCCCCTTTTTCCATTACTTCTTTTAAATAAGCAGCATCATTGCGGATCCCCACCGCTTTTTCCCTGATAGGAGCAATGAATTTTACCATATCCTCTCCCAACTGTTTTTTCAAATCACCATAACGGATGTTACAGTTATTATATTCCTCTTCAAATTTATTTACTACTTCGGGTAAACATATTAGCCGCATTAACCCGAAAATATTTTCTATTGAATCAGGCTTTAATGAATCAGGGATAATCGGTGCATTATCAGTCTTAGCTTTCATTATTTTCTTACGTATCAATTCATCATCATCCGATAAATATATTGTAGCGTACTGATTCTCCGATTTACTCATTTTTCCGGCTCCATCCAGGCTTGGAACTTTCACCAATTCATCACCATAATTAAATGCTTGTGGCTCAGGAAAAACATTTCCATACCGGTGATTGAATCGATTGGCAAAATTGCGGGCCATTTCCAGGTGCTGCTCCTGGTCTTTGCCAACAGGTACATAAGAAGCCCTGTGCAATATGATATCAGCTGTTTGCAAAACAGGATAAGTGAGTAGTCCGGCATTAACATTTTCGGGATGCTGCCTTACTTTATCTTTAAACGTAACTGTTTTTTCTAACTCTCCCTTATAAGCCAGCATATTCAGGTATAGATATAATTCCGACGTTTCATAAACGTGGCTCTGACAATATAAAGCAACTTTATCCGGATCTAACCCACAGGCAATATTCTCCGATAAAACCCGGTGAACATTTGTTTTAAGTTCATTTGTATCAGGATGAGTAGTCAGAGAATGGAGATCCGCTACCATAAAGTAACACTCAAAATCTTCCTGCATCCTTACATAATTTCTGACTGCACCAAAATAATTGCCAAGGTGTAAAAAACCAGTTGGCCGGATTCCACTCATTACTATTTTCTTCTGATTATCCATGGGCGGCGAAGATAATAAATAAGTCAGGAGTCGGGTGTATTGAGTCGGGAGCCGAGAGTCGGTAGTCAGGAGTTAAGAATCGGGAGTATTCAGTCGGGAATTGCGAGTAGTACAATCTCTTTAAAAACGACCTGGCTCACGACTCCCGACTCAAGACTCCTGACTATATTTGCGTATGGATGTAAATGATGAAATGGTAGAAAAACTGGCACATCTTTCCAGGTTGCAGTTTAATGAAACTGAAAAAGTGGAGATCAAAAATGATCTTCAGCGTATGATTGGTTTTGTTGAAAAATTAAATGAGCTGAACCTTAACACAGTAGAACCAATGCTTTTTATGAGTGATGAAGTAAATGTGCTGCGGGATGATGAAATAAAAGGTTCCATTTCCCGTGAAGAGGCGTTGAAAAATGCACCATTTCATGACGGGCAGTTCTTTAAAGTACCCAAAGTGATAAAAAAATAATATGACACAGGGAATTATTCATCTGGATAATATTCAGAAAAGCTATTTCATGGGTAAACAGGAATTGCAGGTTCTAAAAGGCATTTCACTGGATATTTTAAAAAATGAATATGTAGCACTGATGGGTCCTTCAGGATCAGGAAAAAGCACCCTGATGAATATTATTGGCTGCCTCGACACACCTTCAGGTGGCAGATATATCCTAAACAATAAGGATGTTAGCCAAATGGAAGATAATTCGCTGGCAGAAGTCCGTAATAAAGAAATTGGGTTTGTATTTCAGCAATTCAATTTATTACCCAGGTTAACAGCATTGGAAAATGTAGCTCTTCCGTTAGTTTATGCCGGTATGAGCAGAAAACTTCGCAATGAAAAAGCTATGCATGTAATGGAAATGGTAAGCCTTACAGACAGAAGTCATCATAAACCGAATGAACTTTCCGGTGGCCAATGCCAGCGGGTAGCTATTGCCAGGGCGTTGGTAAATGATCCCTCCATAATCCTTGCCGATGAACCTACCGGCAATCTTGACACAAAAACCTCTTACGAAATCATGGGGATTTTTGATGAAATCTATAAAAATGGCAACACCATTATCACCGTTACGCATGAAGAAGATATTGCTAATCATGCCCGTAGGATCGTACGTTTAAGAGATGGTGTGATAGAAAGCGACAAAATAAATGAACGGCATATGGCGCATAGTTGATCAGGGCAAACTTTTCAACAACTTTCTTTAAAAATATAGAACCAAAGTCAATTTACATTTGTTACACCTGTTCCACCTTTAGGATAATGCTATGAACAATGAACTATTTACTATGAACCATTAATAACGAACTTCGCTATTATGTCAATGAAAATTTATACGAAAACGGGTGATGGAGGTTCAACTTCTCTTATCGGTGGAACTAAAGTACTAAAATCACACCTGCGTATTGAAGCTTATGGAACAGTAGACGAATTGAATTCTTATATAGGCTTATGCAAAGACCTGACGACGGATGAAAGTTCGCAGAATACTTTAGTTGAAATTCAAGACCGGCTTTTTACTATTGGTTCAACACTTGCCTGCGATCCCATAAAAGAACCTAAAATGCGTATCCCTGATTTGCATGAAAAAGATGTAGAATTTTTAGAAGTTGCAATAGATAAAATGAATGAAGCAATTCCGGAAATGAAGAGTTTTATTTTACCTGGTGGCCATGTTATTGTATCACATTTGCATATTGCCCGTTGCGTTTGCAGAAGAGCGGAAAGATGTTGCGTAAGACTTGAAACGGAAAATCTTGAAGTAGAATCAATCATCATTAAATACCTGAATCGTCTTAGTGATTATTTATTTGTTTTAAGCAGGTATGAGGGATTTCAACGGAAGGTTGCAGAAATTCCCTGGAAACCGAGAGTGTAAGCCGCATCCCCAAAAGCGGTGTTTTAAAATTTCAATATGATGGAATAACTGCTTTGTAGTAAAAATGAAAAGGACAATTCTTTATTTTTAATTTCCCCCTTCAGAGGATGGGGATACAATTTTTCCATCTTTCATATACAAAACCCTGTCGCTAAGTTTGGCCAACTCTTCATTGTGTGTAACAATGAGAAAAGTCTGATTGAATTTATTTCGCAGGTCAAAAAATAATTGGTGTAATTCCCTTGCATTAGCAGAATCTAAATTTCCGGTTGGCTCATCGGCAAAAACAATATCCGGATTATTGATTAGCGCCCTGGCAACTGCCACTCTTTGTTGCTCTCCACCGCTCATTTCATTAGGTTTATTCTCCATTCGATGTGAAAGACCCAGCATTTTTAATAATTCTTCCGCCTTTTCTTTTACCTCCCCTTTCTTTCTTCCAGCCAGCCAACCTGGTATGCATACATTCTCCCAGGCAGTGAACTCAGGCAATAAGTGATGAAACTGGAAAACGAAGCCAATATGCTTATTACGAAAGGCGGCAAGTTTCTTACCATTCAGCGAATTGATAGCCGTATCGTTCATTTTTACCGTACCTGTATCAGCAATATCCAGTGTACCAAGAATATGTAATAAAGTGCTTTTCCCCGAACCTGAAGGTCCTGCTATGGCTACGATCTCTCCTCTATTAATTTCTACGTCAACACCCCGCAATACTTCTACTTTTCCGTATTTTTTATGAATATTTATTCCTGTTATCATGCAGACAAATGGTCATTTTAAAAAATCTATTAAAATTGAAAAAATCAACCCGAAACTATACAAAACAGGTTGATAATTCTCAGCAATAGCTGCTGTATCAGCTATAAAACTACTATAAGACCGGAGAAATGACCCGAAAAATTACCAGAAAGCAAAAAAATTAAGGCAAGGTAAAAGGTATTTTTGGCAAAAAAGACACAAAATTCCGTAATAAAGGGAAGTTTAAATTCCAATCTTTGTGACGTAGTGTCGTGGTGGCAAGATTCGCTCTTTGCCCTTTTGCAACCGCCTCCTTCGTACTTGTTTACCTGCCGAATGACATTGAAATTCAGCAAAGAAAATAAGCAGAAATGTATTTTTAAGAATTCCTTCAAAAAGAAGTGTACAATTAAGGATTTGGAAAATTCGTTAATAAAGTTACTTTTGCCGAATTTTAGGTCGGTAAATCCCAATAAATAATTAAACCCCTGCGAAGATGTTTTGGACTTTAGAATTAGCCTCGTACCTCGAAGATGCACCTTGGCCAGCAACCAAAGATGAGTTGATAGATTATTCTATCCGTAGTGGCGCTCCTATTGAAGTAGTGGAAAATCTACAGGAATTAGAAGACGAAGGAGACGTTTATGAAACGATTGAAGACATATGGCCGGATTATCCTACGCATGAAGATTTTTTGTTTAATGAAGATGAATATTAGTGTGCGAAGCTGCGAGCCGTGAGCTATGAGCTATGAGCTTCGAGACCCATAATTTTAAAAGCCTCCTGTTGGGAGGCTTTTGATTTAAAAATACTCTTTACGCTATCGGCGACTAAAACTCCCCTTTAGGGGGTTTGGGGGACTACTCCCAGTTTCTCCATTACTTCATTACTTACCCCCGTACTGGAATATCCTCCATCATGAAAAAGATTTTGCATGGTAACCATTCTCGTTAAATCAGAGAAAAGAGTGATACAATAATTGGCACAATCTTCTGCACTGGCATTGCCCAACGGTGCTATTGAATTAGCAAAATCAAAAAAATCGCCAAAACCTTTAATACCCGTACCAGCTGTCGTTTTTGTTGGTGATTGAGAGACCGTATTGATTCGAACTTTTTTATCTACTCCATAATGATAGCCAAAACTGCGGGCTATTGATTCCAGCATTGCTTTGATATCGGCCATGTCCGTATAAAATGGATAGGTACGTTGTGCTGCCATATAAGTTAATGCTACAACACTTCCCCATTCATTGATAGCGTCCAGTTTCTTTGCCACCGCCAGCATTTTATGAAATGACATGGCTGAAACATCAATTCCCTTCATGAAATAATCATAATTTGATTCAGTATAAGGAATTTTTTTTCTGATATTGACACTCATACCTATTGAATGCAGAACAAAGTCAATCTTTCCACCCAGTAATTCCTGGGATTTAGTGAATAGATTGGTCAATTCCTCCACATTCGTAGCATCTGCCGGTATTATTTCTGATTTTGTTTTTTCTGCCAGTTTATTGATCTCCCCCATCCTCATAGCAATAGGCGCATTTGATAAAACGAAAGTTGCTCCTTCTTCATACGCTTTTTCTGCAATTTTCCAGGCAATGGAGTTTGCATCTAATGCACCGGTTATGATTCCTCTTTTTCCTTTTAAAAGATTGTAAGCCATATGAACAGTTTGAAATTTTTGGTTTATAGTTTGTAGTTCTGGCGTAAAAATAAGGAGATTCTTCTAAGCTTTTGAAAACACCAGCTTGATAATAAAAACAAGTAAAAAAGTATTTGCAGAAATCAACGTAACGCTGCTAAGTCGCCAGCAAAGAAATCGTTGGAACGTATCACGGGGTCGAATCTTTTTTTCCAGATAGAAGTACAATATATACAAGGGTAGAAGTGAAAAAACAATCATCAATAATATTAAAATGGCTTTTAGTTTCAACCTTTAAAATGTTTCTTCTTGTAATTTACTAAGTTATGCGTTGATTCTCTTCAGGTCTCCAACACAGGCATTTCCATTATCTTCGCTGCTATAAAAGAAGATTTTCGAACATGACTATATCTTATAAATGGCTGAGTGAGTATTTACCTGCCGGACAGGAAGGTTTACCAGTACCTCTTGAACCAGAAAGACTAAGCCGGATTCTTACTTCCATCGGCCTGGAAGTAGAAAGCATGTATAAATATGAAGAAGTAAAAGGCGGGCTTCAGGGATTAGTTATTGGCGAAGTGATAAGTACGGAAAAACATCCTAATGCAGATAAACTTACATTGACAAAAGTAAACATCGGGAATGATGAACCTTTACAAATCGTTTGTGGGGCACCAAATGTAGCTGCCGGACAAAAAGTTGTTGTAGCAACTGTTGGCACTACTATTTATCCGGCCACCGGAGAACCCTTGACGATGAAAGTAGCTAAAATCAGAAATGAAGCAAGCTATGGTATGATTTGCGCAGAAGATGAAATTGGTTTAGGAACCTCCCATGATGGCATTATGGTATTACCGTCGGATGTAAAAGTGGGCACTTCTGCCATTGAATATTTTCAGCCTTATGATGATATCATTTACGAAATTGGGCTTACCCCCAATCGTATGGATGCTATGAGTCATTGGGGTGTGGCAAGAGATGTTTGTGCTTATTTAAGCCACCATGATAATAAAGACCTGAAGCCAAAATTACCCAACAATAATGGATTTAAAATTGACAACACATCTCTTTCCATTGATGTAAAAGTGCTGAACGAAAACGCCTGTCCCCGTTATTCAGGAGTCAGCATTGCCCATGTAACTATCGGTGAATCCCCAAAGTGGTTACAACAAAAATTAAAAGCTATAGGGCTTCGGCCAATTAATAATATTGTTGACATAACCAACTTTATACAACACGAAACAGGACAACCATTACATGCTTTTGATGCTGATTTAATTAGCGGTAAAAAAATTGTAGTAAAGAACTTACCGGAAGGAACTTCATTTATAACACTGGATGAAAAAGAAAGAAAACTTAGTGAAGAAGACCTGATGATTTGTGACGACAAGGGTGGAATTTGTATTGCCGGAGTATTTGGCGGATTACACAGTGGTGTTTCATCTGCTACAAAAAACATTTTCCTTGAAAGTGCCTGTTTTGATGCTGTCATTACACGTAAAACTTCTTTCCGTCATGGATTGAGAACAGATGCAGCCAGTCGTTTTGAAAAGGGTACAGATATTTCAGCAACCGTTAATGTACTCAAAAGAGCTGCTTTACTTATTAAAGAAATTGCAGGTGGCGAAATTGCCGCTGAGATTGTTGATATTTACCCGAAAATAAATCCCAAAAGAGAAGTTGCTATAAAGTATCATTTCATTAAAAAATTGAGTGGAAAGAACTATCACCCCGATGCCGTAAAAGGAATTCTCCGGACACTGGGCTTTGAAATTCTAAAAGAAGGGATCGATGAATTGAGAGTATCGGTACCTTATCATAAGCCGGATATCAGTTTAGCGGCCGATTTGGTAGAAGAAATTTTAAGAATTGATGGTTTGGATAATATTGATATTCCGGAAGCAATAACCATTACCCCGGCAGTGGAAGAGAATTATGCGAGAGATAACTACCTGGAAAAAGTAGCTAGCTATTTAGTAGGAAATGGGTTTAATGAAATGATGACCAACTCCATCACTAATGCTGCCTATTTTTCTGAAGAAGAATTGCAAAACATGGTAATGATGCTGAACAGCCTCAGTGCAGAACTGAATATTATGCGTAATTCACTTTTTGAAACAGCCCTGGAAGTGGTAGCACATAACCTGAATCATAAGAATAATTCGCTGCGTCTTTTTGAATTTGGAAAAGCGTATAACAAATCTGCAACAAATAACACAGCCTTAACGGAGCCCAAATATATTGAAACGGAAAAACTTTGCCTGGTTATCACCGGAAATAATAATGAAGTCACCTGGAAACAAAAAAGTGTTTTATCCGACTTTTTTACATTAAAAGGATCAGTCGATGCAATATTGAAAGTACTCGGCATTACTCCCGATACTATAGAGACAGTAGAAGTGCCAAAACTGGACAATCATTTAGTATACAAATTAAAGCTGCCAGCCGATCAGGGAGGTAACCAGGTTATTGCAGGAGTTGGCCAGGTAAAAAAACGCTTGTTGGATAAATTCGGGATTAAACAACCCGTATTTTTTGCTTCCCTGCAGTGGGCCGTATTATCCGAACTGGCTTCTAAACAAACCAGGGCCGTGATAGAAATATCAAAATATCCATCTGTACAAAGGGATTTAGCGATGATAGTAGCTAAAGATCTGGCCTGGGAAGAAGTGCAGCATACGGTACAAAAAATAAAGCTGAATAAATTACAGGATATAAAACTGTTTGATATTTTTGAAAGTGATAAATTAGGTACCGGCAAAAAATCAGTAGCCGTTAATTTTACATTTTTAGATGAACAAAAAACACTGACAGATAAAGAAATTGATGGCTGGATGAGTAAGATTATGACTACTTTAGAAAAAGATCTTCAAGCCGAAATCAGAAAATGAGTACTACAGATTTACAACTTAAACGAATTCAGGAAAAACTTCTGCAATTGCTGAAATACCATGCTTCATTGCAAAAAGAAAACAGCAAACTAAAAGAAGAATTAGCACAATTAAAAGAAAAAAGTGTTGTACACCAAAAAAGTGCTGAAGATTTGAAACAACAAGTCAGTATTTTAAAAGCCAGCGCGGGGGATATGACTGAAGTTGATAAAAAAGAATTTGAAAAAAGGATTAATGGCTACCTGAAAGAAATTGACCGTTGTATCGCTTTGCTTGGAGAATAGTGCGTATAACGTTGACCTGGATTTTTTCATTGTTGTACTACCCGGTGAAAATTCAATGATCTATTTTACAAATGGGATACCGGATAGTTTCCTAAAAAATTCTTTCATTTCAATTAAAAAAGCTAAGTGATTTTAGCAATAATTAAACGAACCCAGCTATAATTCAAAATCCAACAATATGAGTGATTTAATTGCAATTTCTGCTTTTATCGGTGATCGCAGCTATCGGATTAAGATAAATCCATCTGACGAAGAAGTAGTAAGAAAAACACTTAAAACTATCAATGACAAGATGATAGAATTTAAAACCATGTTTGCCGGAAAGGATATGCAGGACTATATTTCAATGGTACTAATTTGGTATGCCACAGAACAACATGCAGGTGCAGCAGCAGGAATAATAAATGAAAACCTGGCTGAGAGGTTGAATACAATAGAAAAATTATTGGACATCCAATTAGCAGAAAAGTAAAAAACCTCCGTATTCACCGTCACTTTTACCATTTTATAGCAAAATTCATTTAATAAGCAGGCAGAAATACCCCAAAAAGCAGACAAACCAGTTATTTACGCTGATAACTAGCGGGATTAGTCGCTGTTTTGTATCTTCGCTAATACTCCTGATAGCTTTCAGGAAAAATTTCACTAAGACATTGCATTGTGCCACAATTAAATAAAAATATTAATGGATCCGAATATAATCTACATCATTATTGGTGCTGCCGCACTTATTGTCGGCCTCATCATTGGTAAACTAGTTTTTGCAAAAAACGCAGGAAGAAAAGTTGAAGAAGCTGAATTACAGTCGCAAACCATACTAAGGGAAGCAGAACTTAGCGCTGAAAATATCCGTAAAGAAAAAGAATTGGATGCAAAAGAGCGGTTTGTTCAGTTAAAATCTGCTCATGATAAAGAAGTTTTTGAAAAAAATAAGAAAATAAACGACAGCGAGAACCGTGCCCGCCAGAAAGAACAAGCTGTCACACAGAAGGAGGCCACACTTGATAAACAGGTTAAAGATAACGAAGTCATCAAAGAGCACCTGAACAGGCAGCTTGAGTTGGTAAACTTAAAAAAAGCCGACCTGGAAAAACATACAGAAGAGCATAACCGGCGCCTGGAAAAAATTGCTGGTCTTACTGCTGAGGAAGCAAAAAATCAGTTAATCGAAGGGATGAGAAGTGAAGCTCACACACAAGGTATTGGTATTCAACAGGAAATTATTGATGATGCCAAACAAAAAGCCAATAAAGAGGCAAGAAAGATCATCATTCAAACTATACAACGTACAGCAGCAGAACAGGCTATTGAAAACACAATTACTGTTTTTAATCTGGAAAGTGATGAAATAAAGGGTCAGATAATCGGTCGCGAAGGTCGAAATATACGGGCACTTGAAGCAGCTACTGGTGTAGATCTGATTGTGGATGATACGCCTGAAGCCATTCTACTATCATCATTTGATCCACTCCGTCGTGAAATTGCCCGTTTAAGCTTACAGCGATTAGTGGCAGATGGTCGTATTCACCCTGCCAGAATTGAAGAAGTGGTTGAAAAGACCAAAAAACAAATTGAAGAGCAGGTAATGGAAATTGGTGAAAGAACGGTGATTGAAATGGGCATTCATGGTCTTCATAAAGAATTGGTAAGAATGGTTGGAAGAATGAGATTCCGTTCTTCGTATGGTCAGAATCTTTTGATGCACAGCCGTGAGACTGCTAATCTTTGCGCTACGATGGCTGCTGAATTAGGACTCAATGCTAAATTGGCTAAAAGAGCTGGCTTGTTACATGATATTGGCAAAGTGCCTGATGAAGAAAGTGAACTTAGTCATGCCTTGCTTGGAGCTAAAATAGCTGAAAAATATGGTGAAAATGCAGCTGTTGTAAATGCCATTGGAGCACACCACGATGAAATGGAAATGCAATATGTGATTTCCCCCATTGTTCAGGCATGTGATGCTATCAGTGGGGCAAGGCCGGGCGCCCGTCGGGAAATCATGCAACAATACCTGCAACGGATCAAAGATCTTGAAGCCCTGGCAATGGCTTATACTGGTGTAGAAAAAGCCTACGCCATTCAGGCTGGCCGCGAATTAAGGGTAATTGTTGAAGCCGATAAAGTGACCGATCAGGAATCAGATAAACTATCATTCGAAATAGCCCAGAAAATTCAGACCGAAATGACCTTTCCAGGCCAAATAAAAGTGACAGTAATCAGGGAGAAAAGAGCTATAAATATTGCCCGTTAATTTTTAATAGTTTCAGATTCAAAGAGTAGAGTTGCCTATTCACAAAAGAAGCAAGTTTAATCATTCAATTATCAATTTTTCCCCCTACCTTTGCCCTCCCTAAAAATCAGCATTATGAACGCGATAGCATATGTACATGAGCAACTGACTGGCAAGAAAGAATTTCCAAAATTCAAAGCCGGTGATAACATAACTGTTAATTACAAAATCATTGAAGGTAACAAAGAAAGGATTCAGTCTTTTAAGGGAGATGTTATCAAAAAACAGGGCACTGGTGCTACTGCTACCTTTACTGTACGTAAAATCTCTGATGGTATTGGTGTAGAAAGGGTTTTCCCTTATTTCTCTCCAAACGTTGATTCTATAGCTTTAAACAAAACGGGTAATGTTCGTCGTGCCAAATTGTTCTACCAGCGTAGTCGTAGTGGTAAAAGCGCCAGAATCCGTGAAAAACGCCAGGCTGTCGAAACTGCTAAGTAATTTTCGCAAGATATTTGGAAAGCCCCCCGTCATTGGCGAGGGGCTTTTTCTATTTATGGAGATTAATAACTAATTATTCCTTTATTTTTAAGTACTTAGTATCTTTGAATCCTAATTTACATTTATTATGATACAACCTACATTAATAGGAATGCTTGGCACGAACGAAATAATTATTATTCTGGTAATCGTTTTGCTTTTATTCGGAGGCAAAAAAATTCCTGAGCTGATGCGTGGTTTAGGAAAAGGTGTCCGTGAATTTAATGACGCTAAAACCAATGTAAAAAAAGAGATTGAAGACAGTGCCAATGATGTGAGAAATTCACCGAATAACAACTAATTTTTAGTTAGTTCCCGCTTTATTTAATTTTAATCCAAAAAGCCAACGCTTTTGTTTGAGTTTACTTCTATTGAGCAATACCATGCCCAATTACTGGAAGGAAATGTAAGCTGTTTAAAGGCAGTACAACATTACCTGCAACGTATTGATGCTACGGCACACCTTAATGCTTTTCTTGAAGTTTATACCGGTGAAGTTATAGAAAGAGCAAAACAGTTAGATGAAAAAAGAGCTGCCGGTCAAGATTTAGGTAAACTTTATGGAGTAATAATTGGTTTAAAAGATGTGATTTGTCATAAAGACCACAAGATTTCAGCAGCCTCAACTATACTTCAGAATTTTACTTCTATTTATTCTGCAACTGCTGTTGAAAGATTACTGGCAGAAGATGCCATCATTATTGGCAATCTCAATTGTGATGAATTTGCCATGGGTTCAACCAATGAAAACTCGGCGTATGGTAAAGTGTTGAATGCACTCGACGAAACCAGAGTGCCGGGTGGTTCTTCGGGTGGTTCTGCAGTTGCAGTACAGGCTGGACTTTGTATGGTATCCTTAGGAAGTGATACCGGAGGATCAGTTCGTCAACCAGCAGATTTTTGTGGGATAATCGGACTAAAACCATCGTACGGAAGAATTTCACGATATGGCTTAATTGCCTATGCTTCATCTTTTGACCAGATTGGTATTTTTGGAAATAATATCAGCGATATTGCTATACTGTTAGAAGTTATGGCTGGTGCAGATGAATACGACAGTACTGTTTCAACAAAAGAAGTACCGCAATACCCAGCACAACTTTCAACAGGCAAAAAATATCGCTTTGCTTATTTTGAAGAAGCATTGAATCACCCAAGCCTGGATCCTGAAATTTCTGCTGCTATAAAAAAAAGAATAGTACAGTTACAAAACGATGGGCATAAAGTGAGCCCGGTTCAATTTGAACTGCTGGATTTTATAGTACCTGCCTATTATGTTCTTACAACAGCTGAAGCTTCGTCCAATCTATCCAGGTTTGATGGGGTAAAATATGGCTATCGGGCAACAAGTTCCGGGCCTCTCCCGATGAATATAGGGATAACTGATTTCTATAAACAATCAAGATCAGCAGGTTTTGGCAAAGAAGTAAAGCGAAGAATTATGTTGGGCACATTTGTTTTAAGTGCCGGATATTATGATGCCTATTTTACCCGAGCCCAAAAAGTGAGAAAAATTTTAACAGAAAAAATACAATTGATTTTCAACGACTTCGACTTTATTCTTCTACCCACTTCCCCAGTTACAGCCTTCAAGGCAGGGGAAAAAATGGATGACCCCATAGCCATGTATCTAGCTGACATATACACAGTTATGGCCAACTTAACGGGAATCCCAGCTATTTCTCTCCCACTTTTCACTCATAGCAATGGAATGCCTTTTGGCCTCCAGGTGATGGCAAATCGTTTTGATGAAGTATCTTTGCTGCAAGTTTCAAACCTGCTTTTAGGGGAAAAAATTGTATAAAGAATTAATAATCAAATAGTTTGAGAAAGTTTAAGCAAATAGCAATTATGGTCATCCTTGGCTTTTCCCTGGTTCAGGTATCAAAAGCCACAGGTATTCAACAAATTTTGGATAGAAAGATTGTTAGTGCTGATACAAGCATCATCAACCAATCGATGATTATTGGAAATTTTGAAGTAAATGATCCAAAACAAGGATTTACAAATCTTTTTACAACGGCAGTAACCGGTGATGGATTAAATGGAGCTAAGTTGAACCCCATGGGTATTACTTTTATTCAAAATTTCATAAACAGAAATACTAAAGGTTTTATCGCCATGAAGGATTGGGCAAAGCCTTATTTAGAAATGATGGATGACGTATTAAGTCAGCACGGCATTCCCAAAGAAATGAAATACCTGGCAGTTATTGAGTCTGGTCTCAAGTTTAACGCCATTTCCTGGGCTGGCGCCTGCGGCCCTTGGGCTTTTATGCCCGCCGCTGCTCAGCAGTATGGGCTTAGTATCAGAAAGGGCAATGATGAAAGACTGGATTATATAAAGAGTACCCATGCAGCAGCAAGACTGCTAACAGATCTGTATTCTAAATATGGTGATTGGCTACTTGTATTAGCCGCTTATAATGGAGGTCCGGGTAATGTTGACCGGGCAATCCGTAAAAGTGGTGGCAGCAAAGATTTCTGGGCTTTGCAATATAATCTTCCTGTAGAATCAATGAATCATGTAAAAAAATTCATCGGAACACATTATATATTTGAAGGTACAGGCGGTATAACTACTGTTACAAAAAACGAAATGAAAGATCTGTTTTTGAATGCCGGCACAACTATTCAAGAAGATGAAATGAGCAACTCAACTGCTTACAATATAATTGGCCGCTTTACTACTTCAGTTATTTTAAAATATATCGAATTAGATAAAGCCACTTTTGAACATTACAATCCGGGTTTTGAAAATAAGATTGCCCTTGATGGCAAATATGAATTACGGTTACCAACCCAAAAGATGAATGCCTTTATTGCAAAAAGATATGAAATATTGGAAGAGAGTTTACAGGTTTTATTAAAGTCCACGAATACAGGAACTAATTAATTTTTTTTTCTTCCAGCACTTTCTTCATGGCGGCTGCTTTAAGCTGGCATTCCTCCCATTCTTTTTCCGGGTCACTATAGAATGTAATTCCTGAACCCGCCTGGAAGGAAATATAATTAGATACTGCATTGTACATAATGCTTCTAATCACCACATTAAAGTCGAAGTCACCATCCGGGGAAATGTAGCCTACGGCACCTGAAAAAATCCCCCGTTTACTTTGTTCATATTTTTCAATTAATTCCATCACCTTCTTTTTAGGTGCACCGGTCATAGAACCCATGGGGAATGTTGCCCGCACAATCTCTGTAAATAAAATATCCTTCCTCAATTCACCACTAATTGTTGAGATCAACTGATGTACCTGGGGAAATGAATAGATCCCGTATAGTTCATCAACTTTCACCGTTCCTTCTTCACATATTTTTGCCAGATCATTCCTTACCAGATCCACAACCATTACATTTTCCGAACGATCTTTTGGACTATTCTGTAATGCTATTTTACTGAGCTCATCTTCAACCGAATTTCCCTTCACTCTTTTAGCAGTTCCCTTAATCGGTTGTGACAAGATACTATTTCCCTGCTTTTTTATAAATCGTTCAGGGCTGGCACAAATCAGCCATTGGTCATTCACCCGGTATAGTGCAGAAAAGGGATTGGGCGAAATAGCACTGAGTTTATTGTAAATATCAACAGGATCTATTGCCGTATTCTCGGAAAAAAATTCCTGGCAGAAATTAATTTCATAACAATCTCCCCGCAGAATATGCTTCTTTAATGAATTGATAATAGAAATATATTCTTGTTTTGTATGACTGCTTTTAATGCTGACCCGATCTGCCGGTGATACATCAATAGTTGGTGAGCAGGAAGATATCGCCGAAAAAACAGCTGCCGGATCTTCTGCATCGATGACCATTTGGTTGGGTGAAAGCCTGATTATAAATTCCGGTTCAAAGAAAAACAAATCAGGAAAGCCCACTTTATCTTTTTTGGCAGATGAAAGTTCCTCCAGCTCATTTTTTATATCGTAGCCAAGATGGCCGAATAACCAACGGTTGGTCTGGTAGTCTGGATATGACTTATGGCTATTGTCAGTAATAAATTCCTGTAATTGTTCCAGGGCATTCCCGGTATTGGCTTTCAACTGCCGCTTTACACCTGCTGCCAGCATGCATTCCATCGTATGCGGTTCTTGTTGATATTGATGATTATCTAAAAAACAAAAAGTGTTGAACTGTTGTGCCCAGTTCAACACTTTTTGTTTTTCTTTTTCAAAATCACTTATACTAAAAGTGTCGCTTGTAGAAATTGTTTTAATCAATTTTTTCTTCCCCCTTTTAAAAGGGCTGCGGGTTTAATAATCGTCGTCTTCTTCATCGTCATCCATGTCTTTATCATCAAATAAATCTTTGAACTCATCATCAATTTTAAACTCGTCCTCTTCTTCAGCTCCCTTTTTACCTATAGGAGCACCAGACTTTTTGCCTTTTGATTTAGGCACATCAAATTCTTCAAAATCAGGATCCCACTCTTCTTCCTCTTCGGGTTTTTCCCAATCATCAGGCTTTTCATCAACATCGTCATCATCATCGTCACTACTCTTTTTGGATGAAGTTGATTTTCCCCCTTTCTTGGCAGGTTTTACCTCTTCATCAATATCCAAATCATCATCATCGTCTTCTTCCTTTTTAGCGGGTTTTGCCAACGACTTGTTTGGACTAACTTTTTCTTTGGCGGAATTAGTTTTCGCCGGGACTGTTTTAATTTTTTCTGGATTAAGTGCCATAGTTATTATAGGATTGATACTGTAAAATTTCAGCGAAGTTTTTAATCCGCCAAATTTTAATTCATTTATTTTGCAATAATTTTAAAGATTAACCCACTTCGATAATTTGCTCCCTCCCTGGTCCGTTTGAAATAAAGTGGATATTTACCCCAAGATATTCATTAATAAACTTAACATAGCTTTTCATTGTATCAGGCAAAGTGTCATAGGATTTCGCTGCACTGGTATCTGTATTCCACCCTATAAAGGCCTTGTATAATGGTTCTGGCTTTAGTCTATCCATCCGGAAGGGTATTTCTCTGGATTCTTTTCCGTTTAATTTATAGGCAGTGCAAACTTCCAGCTCTTTAAATGTGTCTAAAACATCAGCCTTGGTCATTACAATTTTTGTTACCCCATTTATCATACAGGCAAAATTAAGGGCAACCAGGTCTATCCAGCCACAACGGCGTGGCCGGCCGGTAGTGGCGCCAAACTCATTGCCTACTTTTCTTAACTCTTCTCCTGTTTCGTTTTCAAGTTCAGTAGGAAAAGGCCCACTGCCTACTCTTGTACAATATGCTTTGGTTATACCTATTACATCCCTTATTTGTTGTGGTGCAATACCTAAACCACTACAAACCCCTGCAGAAATAGTGCTGGAAGATGTAACATATGGGAATGTTCCAAAATCAATATCCAGCATACTGCCTTGTGCACCTTCGGCCAATATCCTTTTTCCCTCCCTGATATGCTTATTGATGAAATATTCACCATTTACAATATTCATTTCTTTCAAAAATTCAAGTGCTTCAAAGAATTCTTCTTCCCAGGCAGTGATATCCTCCTGAAAATTAAAGTTGTCTAACAACCGCTGGTGTTTTAAGCGAAGTTTTATATAAGATGTTGTAAAATTTTTATCTAAGAGATCGCCGACCCGTAAACCGTTACGGCCAGTTTTATCCATATATGTCGGGCCAATTCCTTTTAAGGTAGAACCAATTTTTTGATTCCCTTTTGATAATTCGGCTGCCTTATCCAACGCACGGTGGGTTGGTAGAATCAGATGAGTTCGTTCTGCAATAAATAAGTTTTTCTTTAAATCAATACCAAAGGAAGCAACAATGTCACACTCTTTCTTTAGTGTAACCGGATCCAGCACAACCCCGTTTCCAATCAGGTTGATAATTCCTTCCCGAAAAATTCCGGATGGAATCTGGTGCAACACCACCTTTTTATCATTTACATATAAAGTATGACCGGCATTAGGGCCACCCTGAAATCTGGCTACTATATCATAGTCTTTGGCAAAAAAATCAACTATTTTTCCTTTTCCTTCATCGCCCCATTGGAGCCCGAGTATTACATCTACCATTTGATGGATATTAAATTTATTAGCTGTTACTGCCTTTATTAATTATAAAAGAAGATTTCGGCAGTCAGGCAAAAATAAGGCTTCAAAAAAATGCTGCCGCATAAATCCTGCTAACTGACAATAATTTTTATACCCAAAAAAAACCAACTTGTTAACTCCCGTCGCTATTCATTACTGCTGGTACTAAATTTTATAGAAATGCCTGGGTTTTAATAAAAATCACCTAATAAGGGCAACAGTTCCTTTCCTGGTAATTATTCTGTCATCTTTGGTAACACCTTCAATTGTCCAAACATATACACCATTTTGTTGATCTGTACCTCCTAACTTACCATCCCAACCATCATGTAATCTTTTTGTGGAAAACACCAACTGCCCCCATCGGTTAAAAATCCTGAAATAGTTTAGGCCCTTTATTCCCACAGGAAATGGTGTAAACCGGTCATTCTTTCCATCGCCGTTTGGTGTAAATCCCGTAGGCATATAAATATCAGGACCTTTATAAACTCTAACTGTCACATAGCCTTCACCGCTGCAACCTGCAATTGTAGATGTAATTACCTGGTATTTTACTACATCTCCAATAGCACCAACAGTTACTATTGGATTGGCGATTGCTGGATTATTAAGACCCGTAGAAGGTGTCCAGTTATAATTAATAACATCACTGTCGGATGGAATAGCCAAAAGCTGAAACTGATCACCCGTGTAGCCAATTGTATCGTAAGGAAAAGTTTTTACTTTTATTGGAGGGGTTACATCAATTCTCATCTGGTCAGTGGTCAAAGAAGCACAACCATTAATGTCAGATAAAATTGACAAAGTATAAACAATGTCTCTACCTGCTGAAGCAATTGGATTGGCCAATAAAGGGCTGTTTAAAAAGGTAGTAGGTGTCCACGAGTATTGGGTTCCTCCAGATGCCTGTAACTGATGTTTTTGTCCATAACAAATAAATCCATCTGGTCCGGCATTTGGTATTGGGGCTGCATTCACATTTACAATCACCGTATCTAAACCTGTACAACGGCCAAGTGTAGCCGAAACAATGTACTGGGTTGTCACTACCGGATTGGCAACCGGGTTAAAAATAGTAGTAGAACTAAGCCCGTTGGCAGGTGACCAGGCATATTGAAGCGCATTGGAAGTTAATGCCAATTGAGTGGATTTTCCTTCGCAAATAGTTGTATCTGGTAGCCGGACCAATGTAAGGTTGCTACCCAGCAAAACGGTAGTAGAATAGTTTGCGGTACATCCAAGGTTATCTTTTATAATAATCGTATAATTTCCGGGTGCTACATTAAATATATTAGAAGACTGGAAACTGATTCCATCCAGCGAATACTGGTAACCCGCATTACCTCCAGAAGCTGATAAAGTAATTACACCATCATTTCCACCATTACAGCTTGCAGGTCCATTTATTGAACTGCCTGTAAGTACGGATGGCTCTGATACTGTAACTGCCTGCATAGTTGTGCAATTGTTTCCATCCCGGATAGTAATGATATAGCTACCAGCCGTTGTATTGAAAATGTTACTACGCTGCCAGGTAATACCTCCATCTATGGAATAATCATATGGTGAAACACCGCCTCCGGCAGTTACAGTGATGATACCATTATTTTGCCCGTTACATATTGCAGCTAAGGAGGTGGCATTTGTGGTTAATGCAGTTTGTTCACCTACCGTAATGGATTGAGTACCCTGACACCCGCTACTTTCACGGTAATAAACGGTGTATGTTCCGGCCATAATTCCGGGAAAAATATTGCTGGCTTGCCAGGTAGTTCCATCTAGTGAATATTGATAGGGTGCTGTACCCGTAACAGGTGGTGTTACAATTATACTACCCGTTGCACTGCCATTGCACAAAGCATCTGTTTTACTGACTGATGTGATAAATGCAGGACCGGATGATACAATTACATTCATTGTATTGGTCACACAGCCGCCTCCGTCTCTTACTATTACGGTATGACTACCAGCAGCTACATTAGTAAAAGTAAAAGGTGATGTACCCGTAACCGGACTACCTCCATCAAGAATAAACGAATAAGGGGCAACACCACTATTTGAAATTACCGAAATTGATCCATTGTTTGCTCCACTGCAGGATGTAGCAATAGGTGAAGAGCTTGCAGTAAAAGCCGGGCCTGTACTGATAAATATATTTTGCGTACGAACACAGCCTATTGCATCAGTAATCGTAACTGCATGCGTACCTGCAGAAAGATTTGTAAAGGTCCATGAAGTTGCATTTGTATTGATTGAACCCCCATCAATAGAAAACTGGTAAGGAGAAGTTCCATTTATTGGTGTTACTACCACCGTACCATTGGCAGTACTGCTACAGGAAGTGGCCGTGGTATTAAAATTAGCAGAGATTGTTGTAGTTGAAGAAACTGTCCTGGTAATAGTTTGCACACATCCAATATTATCTCTGATGGTAATGGTATAGGTGCCGGCAGCTAGCCCGGTAAAAGCATTTGATGATTGAATAGTGCCTGAACCAAGCTGATAAGAATATGGTGCAGTGCCACCAGAGGGTGTAATTGTTATTGAACCTGTTGGGGTTCCGCAAGCAGAAGCCGTTACAGAAGTTAAAGATGTAATACCAGAGCCAGTTGCAATGGCAATCGAAATGGTATTTGTAGTACAGTTATTGATGTCTTTCACTATAACAGTATGACTTCCGGGTGCCAGGTTGCTAAATGTAAATGGCAAAGTCCCGCTTTGATATACACCCCCATCCAATGAGTAGTTGAATGGGCCTGTGCCCATCGAAGAAGTAATAGTGATAGTTCCATTACTAAGTCCGGTACAGGATGCCGAAGTACTGGTAGTAGTAGCTGTTAAATTTGAAATAACACCGACAGTAACCTGGTAAGTGGAAGTGCAGGCAACAGGATTATCCCTTACATAAACAGAATAAGTACCGGAAGCAAGACCGCTAAATACATTGCCGGGAACCCAGTTAATTCCATCCAATGAATATTGATAAGGAGCAACACCTCCGCTGGTATTATTTATGGAAATAGTTCCATTATTGTTACCACAAGTAGCAGAGGTAGAGACCGGGGTTGCTGCCAGGGCAAGTGTTCGGTTTACATTAATGGTATCAGTTCCAAAAATTTCTGTTGTCGGGTCATCAATTTTATCATAAAAAGCTTTGAAAACATAAGACGTTGTAACGCCGGCAGAGGGACAAACGTTAGCGAATGATGCTTCTCTATCGCCATTTGGTAGTTGAACTGTTGTACCTGTTGAAATAAAATTTCCTGCAAGGTCATACAATTCAACCCTTCGGAAAAGTGGGGTACCTCCTATTGGCACAAAGCGCCACCTTTCAGACATACCGATAGATCCCCATGGAGGATCCGTTGCCCTTCTTCCCGGAACCATAACCCCAATATCACGATTAAAATTCTGCACACCTACCATTGCCCTACCCTGGTTCCAACCAGTACATATTTGCATATCATGAAGGATAACATCTATAATTCCTGTTGATTCATATAAGATTATCTGGTGGGTATTTTCAATGAGGTTGTTACAACTGGCAGAGTAGAGAGGTATTTTGTAATAGGTCAATAGCCAGGATCTATAAGGGGCCAATCCCACTGTTTGATAAGATATTAATCTGTTAGGTGATGTAGTTATTGAAACATCAATATCATGATATGGGCCCATAATCAAAGCCTTATTATAAAAAGTACTTGGCAAATTCTGTGGGCTGCCTCCATTAATAATGTTCCAGTGAGACATTGTACCTGCTAAAGATGCATCAAATGATAAATACCCGTTGCTGCTTACCACTAAATTGTTAAAAGGTGTACCAAAGAAAAAAAAAGGAAACCCAATAGGAAAAGATGGGGAGTACCTATCATCTATTGTAAGGGTAGTCGGAACTCCGGGAATTCCTGGATTATTACTGGCCAGCAGACAGCCTGGCGACGTTGAAGGAGCGTTAACATAATAACTGGTTGACTGACGATTCGGATCCGGGATAACTGTTTTTAATGTAAAACATAAATTGGCAGGGCAAGCAGGTAAAACTGTGTCTTTTACACAATTAAATGAATAACCTTGTGCAGCCGAAGTACCTTCTAAAAGTAAAAGCCAGCTTGTTATTATAATAAATTTTGAATAAAAAAACTTCATTTATATCAGTAAGCTTTCATAATAATTTTAGCAAAGAAATGTTTGAAAAGATAAATAAAAAAAGGGGGATTTCCCATTAAAAACAAAAGGAATTAAGTATGGACAAAGTAAATTAAGGAATGTTTCTTTTTATTGATTAAAAGCAATAATCAGGAAGGAATGTCTTCCATATCATATCGTTCCACAGATTCGATACCCGGCAGCGCTAATAAGCTCTGTACCAATTTATCCAGTTCATCCTTGTCATGAACATAAAGGCGGATATTACCTTCAAAAAGGCCTTCCTTGGCTTCAATAGTAAGGGCTGAAATATTAATTTTAAGTTCCCCGGATATAAGCATAGTTATTTTATTTACAACGCCTACATCATCCATACCCACAATCTTTACACCGGTAAGAAATGAAATCTCTTTATTCTTAGCCCATTTTGTTTTAACGACCCGATGTCCATAATTGGCCAATAGTTTGGCAGCATTGGGACAATTAGTACGGTGTATTGTTAATCCTTTACCTGTAGTAACAAATCCAAAAACATCATCACCTGGAATTGGCTTGCAGCAATTGGCAAGATTATACACTATTTTATCGCTGCTTTCTCCAAAGATGATAAGCTCTGCATCTTTTTTACCTGGTTGGGGAATATATTCTGTTTTCTCCGCGTGAATTTTTACAGGTTTGGGAGATTCTATTTTATCGCCAAAGACTTTAAAGTCTTTTAGCTCCTTCATGTCAATATTTTTTACGGCCACCTGGTAAAATAAATCAAGGTGGGAAGGCAATTTGTACCATTGCACCATTTCATCAATATTGTGCTGGTTAAAGGAAGCACCCATACCTTCTAATTTCCGCTGCACTGCATACTTACCTTCATCGGCCACTTTTCTTTTCTCTTCTTTCAGTGCATCCCTGATTCTTCCTTTTGCTTTTGAGGTAATAACAAAACCTAACCAGTCTTCTGAAGCCTTTTGTTTATTACTGGTAATTATCTCAACCTGATCACCACTGTGCAATTTATGACTGATGGGGACTAATTTATGATTAACCTTGGCACCAATGGTTTTTACACCTATTGCACTATGTATAGAAAAAGCAAAATCCAATGCGGTAGAACCAATTGGCAACATTTTTACATCACCCTTGGGTGTATAGACATATATTTCTTCCGCTAAAAAGCTTGTTTTAAAATCCTGCAGAAAATCAATACCATCAGTATCCTGGCTGGTAATTACTTCGCGTATCTGCTGAAACCACTTATCAAAACGACTTTCATCAGCAGTTCCTTCCTTATATTTCCAATGTGCTGCAAGACCTTTCTCTGCTATTTCATTCATCCTTTTGGTTCTGATCTGCACTTCTACCCACTTGCCGCCGGGCCCCATCACTGTAGTATGCAGTGCTTCATATCCGTTAGATTTAGGATTGCTAAGCCAGTCTCTCAACCGCTCGGGGGAAGGATTATATTCATCGGTTATCATTGAATATACTTTCCAGCAATCTTCCTTTTCTCTTTCCGGAGGCGAATCCAATATAGCACGGATAGCAAATAAATCATATACTTCTTCAAATTCGACCCCTTTCTTTTTTATTTTATTTGAAATGGAATGAATGCTTTTTGGCCGGCCAAATATTTCCACACTCAAATCGGCTTTGTCTAATTTGTCTTTTATAGGTTTAATGAATTCATTGATATACTTGGTTCTTTCCTTTTTTGTTTCAGACAATTTTCTGGCAATGTCTTTATAAACGTCTGGCTCCATATATTTCATTGCCAGATCTTCCATTTCTGTTTTAATATTATAAAGTCCCATACGGTGCGCCAAAGGTGCATAAACATAAACAGTCTCTGATGAAATTTTCAATTGTGTTTCCCGTTTCATGCTGTCAAGTGTGCGCATGTTGTGTAAACGGTCTGCCAGCTTAATGAGAATAACACGTGGATCATCTGTTAGCGTCAGTAATATTTTTTTAAAATTTTCCGCTTGTTGCGAAGCATTTACATCTATTACGTTAGAGATTTTTGTCAACCCGTCTACGATCCGAGTAATTTCTTCTCCAAATTCTCTCTTAATATCATCTAAAGAAATATCCGTGTCTTCTACCGTATCATGCAGCAAAGCACAAATGGTGGAGCGTACACCAAGACCGATTTCATCAGCACAAATTTTGGCAACAGCAATAGGATGTAAAATGTAAGGTTCGCCGCTTTTGCGCCGCATGGTAATATGGGCTTCAGCTGCCATTTCAAAAGCTGTACGAATAAGATTTTTATCCCCTGGCTTTAATTTGGTCTTCAGACCTTTTAACAGGGAACGGTATTCTCGAAGGATAAGTTTCTTTTCCTCCTCCTCATTTAAATTATACTTCGGGATATGTGCTACTGTTTCCATTGTCTACGAATTTACCGAAATAAGCCAAAAAGGCAAAGAGAGAATTAAATAAAAGGAACAGCAGTGATTAAGAAAAAGTGAAAGACGGTTTTTTACCGGGTAATCCTCATTGCTTTTAGTAATATGCCTAATTTTAGTTCAAAAAATAATATTTTAATAAAATCTTACAGGTATTCAAACCCCGATCGATTATACCAATAGGAAAACTATAAAATCAGGTAAAATAGTCGATAAAAAAAATTGATCGTCTCCAACAGAAGAAAGCATTAATCTTATCTTGTCCGTAATAAAATATGTTATCAGATAGCATTTGCTTTGGCAAAGTATCAAAAATTATTAACTTTTGATTTTCTCAAGAAACATGCTTAAAAATTACTTTTTCTGAATAATAAGTATAAAAATTAAGTAACAAACAGGGTATAAGATAAATTAATGGCTGTCTAACAATAATTTATCAGTTTTTGGTGGCCGAACATTATATCTCTCTTTTGCTCATTTCCAATGCTAAAATATCCTACATTTGCAGCCCAAAATTGCGGGTGTGGCGAAATTGGTAGACGTACCAGACTTAGGATCTGGCGCCGTAAGGCATGGGGGTTCGAGTCCCTTCACCCGCACGATCAAAGAATTGGTTAATTGGTGGATTGGTTAATCAGGATCGTCCCCAATTAACCATTTAACTAATTAACTCAATTAACAACAATGGCTACAGTTACCAAAGAAAATATCGGTCTCCTGCATGAAAAGCTGATAGTGAAATTAGCAAAGACCGACTACCTGCCTTCTTTTGAAAAAGCATTAAAAGAATACAGCAAAAAAGCAAATATTCCCGGATTCAGAAAGGGAATGGTTCCTGCCGGGTTGATTAAAAAAATGTATGGCACTTCATTATTTACGGATGAAGTATTAAAGTCTGTTGACCGTGAATTAATCAGTTTTCTGCAAAATGATAAGATGGAAATTTTTGCCCAACCATTACCATTGGACGCTGATTTTAAACAACTGGATGTACATAATCCGGCAGACTATTCTTTCGAGTTTGAAGTAGGCATGAAACCCGATTTTAACTTGCCTGATCTGGCCAAAGCAAAAATAACCCGCTATGTAGTAACAGTAACTGATGAGATGATAAACAACGAAATTGACCGATTACAAAACCGCTACGGCAATATGAAGGATGAAGAAACTGTAACTTCTGTAGATAGTGTGCTCAATGTAAATTTCGTGGAAACTGATGCGGACGGCAACGAAATAGAAAATGGCGTTAAAAAAGATAATTCTATCCTGGTTAAATATTTCTCCGAAGGGTATCGTAAAAACTGGATGGATAAAAAAACAACTGACTTCGAAGTGATGCAATTAAGCAAGGCATTTGATGAAAAAGAAAGAGAGTGGATTATTGGTGACCTTGGTTTAAATAAAGAAGACCTGCCTGCCGGACAGGAAGGAGTTGCAGCCCAGGATAAATATTTCAAGATTGTAATCACCAAAATTGGTTTACTGGAAAAAAGAGAACTGAATGCAGAATTTTTCGATCAGCTTCATCCAAATCAGGAAATAAAAACAGAAACAGATTTTCGCCATAAAATAAAAGAGGAAATACAGAATCATTGGAACAATCAGGCAACTAATCAAATCCACGACCAGGTATTTCATCAACTGGTTGACCATACTGAAATAAAATTTCCGGAAGTTTTTTTAAAGAAGTGGATCAAAACACAAAATGAATCTGGCAAAGTACAGGAGCCAAAAACGGATGAAGAAGTAGAAAAAGAGTTCCCCACTTTTATCAGCCAGTTAAAATGGACATTAATTTCTGACAAAATTGTACAAGACAATGCCATCGTGGTAAACCCTGATGAAATAAAGGCATTTGCCAAACAACAGCTTTTTAGTTATATGGGAGGCGCCAACCTTAGTGATGACCAGCCCTGGGTAACAGACTATGTTGAAAAAATGATGAAAGACAGGAAATATGTAGAAGATTCCTACAATCGGATACAAGCACAAAAGATATTTGATTGGTCTTCCACACAGGTAAATCCAGCTGATAAAGACATTAGCGCAGAAGAATTTACAAAGATGGTGGAAACCCATAAGCATTAACCCCCTGACCCTTCCTACCCCGATTTTCATCGGGGCTAAAAGGGGAGACTTAGCTGCTTGAGTCTTTAATTATTTTAACCTCGCTTATGCAAGGTTTTTTATTGCTTTCATATTTAAACTGCCAGATTAGCCGAAATGCGTTTACTTTATTTTAAATAATTTGTGATAACCTGTCACACATTTTGTGGTTTTGGCATTTGGACGGATATTTGATGATCTGATATATTCAGCACTAAAAAAATAAGTATGACGTTTAATTCCGAGTTCGAAAAATATGCGGTTAAACACCGTGGTCTTTCCAGTAATACATTACATAGCTATGCCTCACACCTGGTAACCGGCATGACACCTAATATCATTGAGGAGCGTTCCCTGAACGTAGCCGTGATGGATGTTTACAGCAGGTTAATGATGGACCGTATAATTTTTTTAGGATATCCTATCAATGATGAAATCGCAAACATTGTAACTGCACAGCTATTATTTCTGGATTCTTCGGACAGGTCCAGGGATATTAATATGTATATCAATAGTCCCGGCGGCAGTGTTTATTCTGGCTTAGGGGTGTATGATACCATGCAATATGTTAGTCCTGATATTGCTACTATCTGTATAGGAGTAGCGGCCTCCATGGCCTGTGTTTTATTAGGCGCTGGTACAAAAGGCAAAAGGGCTGCGTTGAAACATTCCCGCATTATGATGCACCAGCCTAGCGGGGCAATCGGCGGACAAGCCAGTGATATTGAAATTACCGTCAATGAAATCCGCAAATTGAAAAGAGAATTATACGAAGTGGTGAATACACATACCGGGAAATCAATTGAACAAATAGAGATTGATTTTGACAGAGATAATTGGATGACAGCGGCAGAAGCGAAAGAATATGGACTGGTAGACGAAGTATTACTAACGAATCCCAGGAAACTAAAGAAAGATTAAAACACAACGATAAAATTCCTGATTAACATTTTAAAATAAATCCATGAACCGCAATCAATTTTTATACAACAACCCAATAGCTGAAGACGAGGAAGAAAAAGAAGAAGTACAGCCAAAGAGTGATTTGGGTATGTTCAGTAAGAAGTTAGAAAAATATTTTTTTGAGAAAAGGGCTGTGTACCTGTGGGGAGTCGTAGATGATAAAAGCGCAAAGGATATCGTTAGCAAACTGCTTTTGCTGGATGCTGACAAACCCGGTAAAGAAATTAAATTTTATATAAATAGTCCGGGTGGTGTTGTTACCAGCGGCATGGTGATGTATGATACTATGCAAATGATTAGCAGTCCTGTAAGCACTATTTGTATGGGATTAGCTGCTTCAATGGGAAGTATTTTACTAAGTGGTGGCGAAAAAGGTAAACGCTACATTTTTCCACATGGTGAAGTAATGATACACCAACCATCGTTGGGCGGATATATTCAGGGTGTAAGTGCTGATCTGGAAATACAGGCCGAACAAACTAAACGGGTAAAAGAAATTGGTGCCGGGATATTAGCTAAAAACTGTGGCAAGACAGTTGAGCAAATAATGAAAGATTTTAACCGGGATTACTGGATGAATGCTGAAGCAGCCATCAAATATGGCATCGCAGATAAGTTAGTGGAAAAATTATAAACACCTCTTAACGAGACGTTTATATCAAAACAATAAATAAAGCCGTTCTAATCAGGACGGTTTTATAATTTTGTGCGTTACCTTTTCGTTTCTAATACGTTATATCGTAAGTAAATATGGCAAAGAATCCATTACATTGTTCGTTTTGTGGCCGAAGCAGGGATGAGGTTAAAATCCTCATAGCCGGCCAGGAAGGACATATCTGTGAAAACTGTGTTGAACATGCCCGTGAAATTATAGACCAGGAATTGCTGGTTAAAGACGAAAAAGGAGCTTCCTCTTTCAAGCTGACTGTTAAAAAACCGATTGAAGTTAAAAAATTTCTTGATGAATATGTGATCGGTCAGGATGAAGCCAAAAAAACACTGGCAGTTGCCGTCTACAATCACTACAAACGTTTACAACAAAAAAATATAGAATCCGCCATTAATAACAATGAAGTAGAAATAGAAAAGAGTAATATCATAATGGTTGGCGAAACCGGTACCGGTAAAACGCTTCTTGCAAAAACTATTGCCCGTTTGCTAAATGTACCATTTGCTATTGTGGATGCTACTGTTTTTACCGAGTCAGGTTATGTTGGTGAAGATGTAGAAAGTATTCTATCCAGGTTATTACAGGTATGTAACTATGATGTATCTGCCGCTGAAAGAGGGATTGTATTTATTGATGAAATAGATAAAATTGCCCGAAAAGGAGATAATCCTTCCATCACCCGTGATGTAAGTGGCGAGGGAGTACAGCAGGGTTTACTAAAATTACTGGAAGGTTCTGAGGTGTTGGTACCTCCACAGGGAGGCCGTAAACATCCGGAGCAAAAATTGGTGAAGATCAATACCCAAAATATTCTTTTTATCTGTGGCGGTGCTTTTGATGGTATTGACAGGGTAATTGCCCGAAGGGTACAAACTAATACCATTGGATTTAATGTAGACAAAGAATTGCAGGAGGATATGAAAAAAAATCTTCTCCGATATGTGAACCCGCAGGATTTAAAATCATTTGGTCTGATTCCGGAATTATTAGGTCGTTTACCGGTGGTTACCCATCTTGATCCGCTGGATGCTGCAACACTCAGAGCTATCTTAACTGAACCCAAAAACGCCCTGGTTAAGCAGTATAAAAAGCTTTTTGAGCTGGAAGGCATTCAACTGACAATAGAAGAAGATGTTTTGAATTTTATGGTTGAGAAAGCACTGGAATATAAATTGGGTGCAAGAGGTCTTAGAAGCATTTGTGAGGGCATTCTAACAGATGCCATGTATGAATTACCCTCTTCCAAAGAAACACAATTTGTACTGGACCTGGAATATGCCAAACGTAAATTTGATAAGAGTAAGTTGAGTTTACTGAAAGTAGCTTAGCCCCCATCCCCTAAAGGTGTGTATAAACTTTTTTATTGCCGGAGACAATCCGGCATCTTAGTTTTCCTAATATCAAAGAATAAATATAATCACTTTTATATGCAAGAACTGATTGATAAATTAAAAACAGAAGCCGGACTTACGGATGAGCAAGCCAAAAAAGCTATTGCATCAATCAAAGGGTATGTTGTTGAAAAATTCCCGATGCTGGAAAATGCAGTAAATAATGTATTTGGCAGGGAGTAGTATTGACCTGCTATTCTTAATGATGAGTCACAATATCGAGGGAGAGTAAAATTCAACGTTAAAAAAGGAGCCCTTGTGTCTTTGATTGCATTATTAAAAATTCGAAGGATTCAATGCTCAAGTTTCAAGTTTGAAAATAAAGAATACTTTCATTATATCAAAACAAACAAAGACTTTGTGTTTTCTTATCATTCTACATTTAGTGCCATGGATTATTGGCAGTCTGGTATGTAGTAAACCTGCAACTTCAACCTCAAAAGGATAACAACAATCATTTGATAAAATGAAACCATTTATCCAGGTTCAATATTTGTGCGTCTTAAAGATTATTGAAATAGCCAATTATATCCGAAATTATTTTTTTCTATTCAGGCTTTACTCAAAAAAACATCCCGGCGCAATGGCCGGGATGTAGAATTAATGGGTACTTTCTTTCTTTGGTTTTTCCCTATCTGCCTTATCCCTTAATGTGTGGACATAGACAGATCATTCTTTGCATTTACATACGCTCCCGATAGAGAGCGTTTTGTTGAAATCAACCACAGCCTCCCTGGTTGCCACAGTTCAGGCACTTATAGCAGGCTCCGCTACGCATCATGATATTTCCACACACATTACAGGCTGGCGCATCGCTCTGCATACTTTGCAAAGCTGCATTAACTGCATCAGTGCCACTATTACTCTTTGGTGCCTGGGTTGAACGTTGGTTTTTTACAGGTTGTTGCATAGCACTAGCTGATACCGGCGTTATTCTTACACTGGATAGTTCTGGTGCTACATATTCCAGCGGGTTGGAAGGAACGATATCCCAATCATCAGCACCTGTATTCATTACTTCGGGTTTGTCTAATACATGCACCAGGTCTGTACGACCGAGGTACTCATAACCCAGAATCCGGAATATTAAATCTACAATTGATGTGGTTGATTTAATATTTGGATGTTCTACAAAACCAGATGGTTCAAACCGGGTGAAAGCAAATTTATCAACAAACTCTTCCAACGGCACACCATATTGCATACCTATAGAAATTGAAATAGCAAAACAGTTCATCATGCTGCGCATGGTGGCTCCTTCTTTCGCCATGTCAATGAAAATTTCTCCCAACGTTCCATCACCATATTCGCCGGTGCGTAAAAATATAGCCTGCCCGTTAATTTTTGCTTTTTGTGTAAATCCACGACGCTTGGCTGGTAAAGCCCTGCGTTCAACGATACTGGCAAGCTTTCTTTTTAATTTAGTATCAGGTGAAGACTGCACTCTTTTTTGTACTTCCTCTAATAATTCTTCAACGGTAAGTTTTCCTAAATCAACAATGTTGCTACTATTGTCCACAGACGACTGTCCAATGTCCACGGGGGATGTACTATCGTCTGTCGTCTGTTGACTGTTATCTGTCTTTTTCTTCTTATCAGACTTATTACTAAGCGGCTGTGATAATTTAGAGCCATCACGATACAAAGCATTTGCTTTCAGTCCTAATTGCCAGCTTAGCAAATATGAATCAGCAATTTCTTCCACTTTAGCTTCATGAGGCAGGTTAATAGTTTTGGAGATAGCGCCGCTTATAAATGGTTGCGTAGCTCCCATCATGCGGATATGACCATGGGCATGGATATACCGTTGGCCTTTAGCTCCACATCTGTTGGCACAGTCAAAAACGGGCAAATGTTCATCTTTTAATAAAGGAGCTCCTTCCAGCATCATCGTACCACACACATAATCATTGGCAGCTTCGATCTGCTCATCGCTATATCCTAATGCTTCCAGCAGGCTCCATTCAAGGTCGTTATAATGTTCAGGGGTAAAGCCCAAACGATTCAGGCATTCTTCGCCTAATGTATATTTATTAAATACAAATCCGATTTCAAAGGCAGTTAAAGCAGCTGCATCAAGGCGTTTAATTTCATCTGCAATAAATCCTTTTTCACTTAATGACTGGTGATTAATAAATGGAGCCCCGGCAAATGATGCTGAACCGGTGGCATATTTAATAATCGCTTCTGATTCTTTTTGAGAATAGCCCAAATTCTTTAATGCCGCAGGCACGGATTGGTTGATAATTTTAAAATAACCACCACCTGATAATTTTTTAAATTTCACTAAAGCAAAATCTGGTTCTACACCAGTAGTATCACAATCCATTACAAGACCAATAGTACCTGTAGGTGCTATAACTGTTGACTGTGCATTTCTATAACCATATTTATCACCCATCTCTACAGCATCATCCCATGCTTTACAGGCTGCTTTTAATAAGTAATCGGGACAATACTGAGCCTTGATCCCTTGTGGTTTTATACTAAGGGTTTCATATTCATCCGCATCATAAGCAGCCAAACGATGATTACGCATTACCCGCATCATATGCGTTTTATTTTCCTCAAACCTTGGAAACACTCCAAGTGTTTGTGCCATTTCAGCCGATGTTTTATAAGAGATGCCGGTCATGATTGCTGTGATAGCTCCTGCAATACCTCTTGCTTCTTCACTGTCATATGGAATGCCACTTACCATTAACATGGTACCAAGGTTGGCATAACCAAGCCCTAATGTTCTGTATTCATAGCTAAGTTGTGCTACTTCTTTTGAAGGAAACTGAGCCATCAACACAGATATTTCCAAAACAACGGTCCAGAGACGGCAATTGTATTCATATCCTTCCACATTAAAATGATTAGTCTCGGTATCGAAGAATTTCATCAGGTTTGCGGAGGCAAGATTACATGCTGTATTATCGAGGAACATGTATTCACTGCAGGGATTGGACGCTCTAATCTCGCCACCAACCGGACATGTATGCCATTCGTTGATAGTAGTATTGTATTGGGTGCCAGGGTCAGCACAACGCCAGGCTGCATAAGAAATCTGGTTCCACAATTCCCTTGCAGGAATTTTTTTCATTACTCTTCCATCCATTCTGCCTTTCAATTCCCAGTCACCATCTTCTTCCAGGATTTTGAAAAATGAATTGGGAATACGGATGGAGTTATTAGAGTTTTGTCCGCTTACTGTTCTGTATGCTTCATCTTCATAACCGGAAGGATAACCTGCGGCAATCAAGGCCCCGACCTTTTTTTCTTCTTCTACTTTCCAATTAATAAAATCAACAATTTCAGGGTGGTCTAAATCAAGGCAAACCATTTTAGCGGCACGGCGTGTAGTACCTCCTGATTTAATAGCACCGGCAGCCCTGTCGCCAATTTTTAAGAAACTCATTAAACCAGATGACGTTCCACCACCACTTAATTTTTCACCGGCACCACGAAGGTTAGAATAATTGGTGCCTACCCCAGAACCATATTTAAAAATCCTTGCTTCCCTGACCCAGAGGTCCATGATACCACCTTCATTTACGAGGTCGTCATTCACACTTAATATAAAACAGGCATGGGGTTGTGGACGCTCATACGCATTTTGTGATTTTTTCAATTCGCCATCAACCTGGTCAACATAGTAATGGCCCTGAGGCTTACCGGCTATTCCATAACTCTCATACAATCCGGTGTTAAACCATTGTGGTGAATTAGGAACACACATCTGATTTAAAACAGAATAGACTAATTCTTCATAAAAAATTTGTGCATCATTTTCAGCGGTGAAGTAACCATAACGTTCACCCCATACTTTCCAGCAATTTGCCAAACGATGTGCTACTTGTTTGGCAGATGTTTCTCTTCCCAAACTTCCATCCGGTTGAGGAACGCCGGCTTTACGAAAATATTTTTGTGCAAGTATATCCGTTGCAATCTGACTCCATTGTTTTGGAACTTCCACATTATTCATTTCGAATACTACCTCTCCACTTGGATTTCGGATTACTGATGTTCGGTAATCATATTCGAACATGTCAAAAACATTAATATCATCACGCGTATAGCGTCGTGAAAACTGCAAGCCGCCTTTTGCGGATGCTTTGGTTTTGGTAGCCATAACTAAAAAAATTTCTCGGGTTAGTAACTGTGATCCTCTATGACGAAAATATTTTTAAGTATCTGTAATTCATAGTCAGAGATATTCACATAATGTGGATAAGGGTGGGGTAAAATGCCCCAATGCAAGCCAGTGTTGAGTCAGGGCATTTCTTCACAGTGGGTATCTATTTTTAGGGTAAATAATTTTTGGAAAATTAGTTCAGGTACACTAAAAAAAATACGCCGGTATTTATTTCATTTCAAAATCAAAACAGGCAAGGGTTTTTACGATTTCATCGCCTGAAAGTATTGATTTTACAGGTGTTTCAAGATTTTCATATCACCAAACGCCTTACAGAAAGGCGTTGCAGGATATTAAGCATTATAAAAAACGGGTACTAAAAAAAATCACCGTTTTTTTCGTTTATGCGTGATGTAAGAAAATTATTTTTCGAGAGTAGTAGAAAAAAGAAAATGGCAGCTCATAAAATTTTACACCTGCTCCTAAAAAACAATGTTTTATTTATGTTAATTGTCACCTGAAAAAAGTCGCTGCTCTTAACTCTCCTATCATTGAAATCTTGCATTTCTATTGGTAAACTCCTGTGATAAATGTTCAAAACGGAATGATAAAGAGTAATAAGATTGACATTACTAGAGTTGCAAATAATGCTACTGTTTAATAACGGTCAATTATTGAATGGAACTACCATTACACTTATTGTTATAGACAATCGATGTATTTTTGTTCAAAATCAGTAAAAATAATGCTTACTTTTTCCGATGCTGCCGGTTTAAGGCTTATTGTATTTGCCAGGTCTTTATTTTTTCTATCTATGAAGCGGGGTTTTTGAGACTTTCTCAAACCATCCAGCTTATTGAATAGGCTTATTCCGTTATACCCTATCTTTAAGAAAATACACTATCGTTTATCACAAAAAACAACAATTTGATTTTCAAGTGGGCAATGCCGAAAGTTTTTCGCATTTTTGCACTAATCAACCAATAATGGATGAAGTCAACAATTTATAATGGACTGGCCAATAAGAAGAAGCAGGGGAAAAAATCCTTTGCTGTTCTGATTGATCCCGATAAGGTAAATAATTCCGTGCTGGATGAACTTATCCATCTTTCCATGTCTGCCAAAGTTGATTATCTGCTGGTTGGTGGCAGCCTGGTTATCTCTAACCATTTAGATGAATGTGTACAGCATATTAAAAATAATTGTGAAATACCCGTGATTCTTTTCCCGGGAAGCCCATCACAGGTAAGTAAGTATGCTGATGCTTTATTATATCTCTCCCTGATATCCGGCCGAAACCCGGAGTTATTGATTGGACAGCATGTAGTATCTGCTCCTTTTGTAAAACAAAGTGGATTAGAAATAATGCCTACCGGGTATATTGTTGTTGATGGTGGTGCCCCTACTACCGTTTCTTATATCAGTAATGCTGCGCCGGTTCCGGCAGATAAAAATGAGATAGCCATGTGCACAGCTATGGCAGGTGAAATGCTGGGTATGAAATTAATCTATATGGATTCTGGCAGTGGTGCTAAACGTCCTATTACAGAAAGCATGATTGAAGCAGTTGCCAGGCATATAGAAGCCCCATTAATCGTTGGCGGCGGTATCATACAACCTGAGAAAGCTTATCTTAATTGCAAAGCTGGTGCGGATGTAATAGTTGTTGGCAATGCAATTGAAAAAGACGCTTCATTGATCAAAGAGATGAGTAACGCGGTGCATTCTGTTCCCGTTAAGGTTTAACGTAAATCTTCTACCTTCACCCTTGCTGGTGTTTCTTTTCCCGCTATAATACTTTTTGAACTTAGCGCTATTGCTTTTATCACCTGTGCCATATTTTCCATATCTAATGTTTCAATATGGTCGGTCAGTTTATGATAATGCGGCTCTATGTCCATTTTAGAGGTAGATATTGTATGTGCCGGAACACCAAGACGTGCTAATGTTGCATTATCTGAGCGATAAAATAATTGTTGTGTTGGATATGGATCTGGATAAAAAGTAAAGCTGGTTCCCTGTAAATCTTTGGCCAGGATCTCTCCCATATTTGTTTTATCATAACCGGTAATGTATGCTGAGTTCTTTCCCCACTTGCTTTCGGTACCAATCATTTCAATATTAAACATAGCCACTACTTTATCTGCATCAAACTGACGGGAGAAATATTGTGATCCAAAGCCACCAATTTCTTCAGCCGTAAATGCTGCAAAAACAATACTTCTTTCATTATTTTTAAGTTCTTTAAAATATTTTGCCAATATAATTACGCCAGTTGTACCGGCAGCATCATCATTGGCCCCATTATAAATAGAATCTCCATTGATTGGCTTTCCTATGCCAAGATGGTCATAATGTCCGGAGAAAATCACCAACTCTTCTTTCTTGCCGGCCTGCCCTGCCGCTCCTTTTTTTCCGGGCAGTATTCCAACAATATTCGCCATCTTTTGCTCGGTTATTTCATGTGTGGCGTCAATAGTAAAATTAGCAGGCTCCATGTCAGACAAAATAAAAATCACATTGGTAGCTGTTTTAAACATAGATGATTTTAATCTTGCCAGATTGCCAAAACTGCTGGCAAAACTTTTATCTACCAATACCAGGCTATTTTTATTACCGCGGACTAATTTTCTTGCTTCTAATTGCAGATTCGTTCCGGGCTTAATGAAAACTTTTTCATACCCGGATGCAGCATTAATAGTTAGAACGGGTTGGCAGGTTATAACTAGAATACTTTTGGGGTCAACCGCTGCTCCATCTAATACTGCCGAAGCACTTACAAATTTTGGGCGAATCATTACAAACTCCTGCCGGTATCCGTTATTACCACTTAAAGTTTGCAAACCGGCTTTCTTAAACTCAGCCGCAATAAAATCGGCCGCTTTATCAATCTCGGGACTAAATGTCTTTCTGCCACGCATATCATCTGCTGCCAGTGTTTTTTCAATGCGCTCTACTTCTTTTACATTGATAATAGCATCAATATTCTGTGCAGATAAAAAAGAATTTGCGGAAATTAATAATACAGTTATTATAATTTTATTCATTGCTTAAGTTATTAAAAATCAAATCTATTGATTTAGGTTTGAAAAATTATACCGTTTATATATCAATTACAATTATGGTTCAATTGCCCTTTAGTTCCTACAATTGCATATGATGGTTAGTCGATGCAAGAGGCTGCTTTGCCGGTCAATTATATTTGTATTATATGCATTTTCAGGCTAAATTAGGTGTTCGGGGTTGCAACTGATTTATTGCCTGAATAGTCACTTGTAAAACAAGAAAGAACTATAAAGACTTAAGAGGATTTCTCTTTTATTCAAATTGTGAAATATGAGAAAAATAATAGTTTTGGCCATATTGTTTTTAATTAACTCCGGGGCAAATGCGCAACATGCTTCCGGAGATAATACTACTGATGCAGAATTTGATGCTATATTGAAATCGCCTGACAGGACTACCCGTGATATCCCAACTTTTCCTCCACTTTTTTCAATAAAAAAATTTACACCTATTCCACTAAGCCAGGATCCTTACCAAACCTGTGTAGCCTGGAGTTCTACGTATGCCGCCCGCACTATCAGTTATGCAATCAAAAGAAACATAACCAACCCGGATAGTATCAATAAGATCGCTTTTTCTCCTGAATATGTTTATTATAAAGTAAAACAACCCACCGATGCCGATTGCAGTGCGGGAGGTAATATTTTATCGGCCATGCAGGTAATGAGCAGTAATGGCGCCATGTTAAAAAAGGAAGGAATTGAGAATTGTGTAACAACTATTCCTGAAACAACAGAATCTCAAAAAGCCGGCCCTTATAAAATAAAAACCTTTATGATGGTCAATAAAAAAAAGGGTACCATCGAAAAAAATGATATTAATACAATTAAAAGAAAACTGATAGAAAACAACCCTGTTGTCATAAGTCTGAATATTGATGATGCCTTTCAAACAGTTCCCAAATCGGGTACCTGGTCACCAGAAACGGGTTTTGCCAGCAATAATTATCATGCTATGTGTATTATCGGATATAATGATAAGATGGCAGGTGGTGCCTTTGAAGTAATGAATAGCTGGGGCACTAAATGGGGCGATAATGGGTTTTTCTGGTTAACCTATAAACAATTGATGGAACATGGTAGTTATGCAGTAGAAATGATGGATTACGAAGTGGGCAAAACTGAATTGAACGGGAATATCGAGTTTATAAAATGGGAAGATGGGATAGAAGTTCCCTTGAAAAAAGTTACCCGGGTAAAAATAGATACCAGTACTACTATTGTTAAGACAGTGGCAAAACCAAATTTTAGTTTGTACAAACTTACACAGGCATTAAAAAGTGGCGATAACTTTAAAATCAAATTCCGCACGAATGCTCCCTGTTTCATTTATATTCTTGGGAAAGATGCTTTAGGAAAAATTGATTTACTATTTCCGGTCAACACTTCATTTAGTGCTGCTATCAACTCACCCAATGCTACTTTCTATCTTCCTTCAGATTCTACCAATGCAAGACTTGACAAAAATGTGGGGAAAGAAACTTTCTGCATTTTATATAGTAAAGATTCCATTGATTATGAAGGATTAAAAAAATATATAGCAGGAAAAAATATTTTCCGGGCTATAAAAGATAAACTGGGAGCAAGACTGCTTGATATGAATAAAATACTTTTCCGGGATGACAGTATAAACTTCAAAGCGCCGGCAGAAGAAAAGTCCGTACTTTGCTTTTTTGTGGAAATGAACCATAATTGATTTCAAAACATCTTAAAAAGGATATTTCGATTTTGATTTTTACACTATAAATTATATTTTATGCGGCTACCTGTTTTTTATACGCTGTCTGTTTCAACAGTGTTGTTGTCAGTATGCATAAATGAAACTGCTGCACAGATTAATAAAGATGCCATGGCATTTACAGCTAAAGGTGATGAGTTTTTAAAAACCCTTAAATATGATGACGCTATAACAAACTATAACAGTGCTATCGGCATTGATGCCAATTATGCTGATGCTTATTACAAACGTGGTTTTTCCTATTCAAATAAAAAAGAACCTGATTCCAATAAAAGAAAATTGAATCTTAACCTGGCTGTTAAGGATTTTACAAATGCCATTAGCCTGCAACCAGATTCCTCCATGTATTATTTTCACAGGGGTGAAGCTTTTAGAATAAAGAAAGTAGTTGATTCTGCCTTGCTTGATTATTCAAAAGCCATCAGCATTGACCGTAACTTAAACAGTAATTTCTCGAGGGCAAAAAGATGGTATCAAACCCGTGGAGACCTGTACCAGCAAAAAAGATTATTCGAGTTAGCGATTAATGATTATTCCAAATTAATCAGTATTGACCCGAATAATGCAGATTTTTTCCGGCTAAGATCCAGAGCCTATTATAACAATAACCAGATTGACCTGGCACTTCAGGATGTACTAAAAGATTTCAGTACTGATTCTGCTTTGTATAAAAACAATAATTACCGAGGCATTTATTATAACGGCCAGGGTAAATATGAAAAATCTATACTTGAATTTTTAACCTATATAATAAAAATACCAGATCATGGCAATCCGTACATTAGTATTATTTCTCCGCTGGTCCGGCTGAAAAGATTTAATGAAGCGGCATTATTTTATAAATTATTTGCCGAAAAAAAAATATATAAAGATGAAAATGCCCGGTTTGGAGATATCAGGTTTGAATCCTTTTTAAGTCAGGGCGCTTATAAATTTTATACTTACTTTATAAAAGCAGTAGTACAGGTGGCAGAAAATAAATTTCCGGATGCGTTAGCCACCCTGGATATTGCTGCTGAAGAATATGGTACTGATATCAAGGAGGAAACCAAGAGAGCTTATATTGACATTCTTTCTTTAAAAGGGAATATGCTGGAAAAACTGAACAGGAATGAAGATGCAAAAATTATGTATGAAAAATCGCTGGCTATCGATCCCAGGCAACCCGACATCAGTGAAGCGCTTCAACGAATGCTGGAAAGTAAAGAGGTAACCAGGGCAATTGATAAGACACCTCCATTAATAGAATTGAAAAATCCTGCACCTTCCCGTGGTTTTGATATTGTAGCAGATAATATCAAAACACAAATAACGATCCGGGCCAAAGATGAATCGGGTATAGCTTCTGTAAAAATTGATAACACGCCTGTTACTAATGTTGATGAAGATGGTTATTTTTTTATTGAAAAAAACCTGAAACCGGGAGCCAATTCGCTGGTAGTTACTGCAACGGATAAGGCGGGCAATATGGCAACCAAAACAGTAACAATCAATGCTGCTTTAGCTGCTGCTAATCCGGACCTTAAAACAGAACAGTCCATTGCGGCGGGCAGTACTCCTAAATTTTATGCCATATTTATTGCAGAAAATGATTACCTGGCACCTATTAATGATTTAGAACATCCCATTAATGATGCTAAAACTTTAAAAGATATTTTACAAACCAATTATACTTTTGAAGCCGCAAATATTGATACGTTATTCAACAAAAGCCGTGTAGAAATAATGCAGAAAATTGACCAGCGGAGCAGTGCACTCGGCCCGGATGATAATCTGTTGATTTTTTATGCCGGACATGGCACTACTACATTAAATAAGGATAATACCAGGGATGGTTTTCTGATACCTTCAGATGCGCTATTAGGAACAAAGTCAACGTACATTTCTATTTATGATATCAAAAGTGTTTTAAAGAACAGTGCTGCCAAACATATTCTGATTATTGCAGATGCCTGTTTCAGCGGGGCATTAACAAGAGATCTGCCCAAAGATGCGTCTGCAGCTCTCAAACTGCAATATGAAAATATCAGCAGATCTGCTATGACAAGCGGAAACCTGACAACCGTACCGGATGTAAGTAAATTTATTTTTTACCTCAATCAAAAGCTCAAAGAGAATAAAGAAAAATACCTGACTGCAAAAAAACTATTCGAAAGTTTTTCTGA
>JANMLJ010000022.1:0-11103 GCA_031372465.1 Chitinophagaceae bacterium
CGTATTATTTAATGCCGGTGACCAGGTTCCGGTTATCGCTGGAATATTGGTTGATGAAGTGGGTAATGCAGCTATTATTCCACCCGAACAGATCGTTGCCACTGGATTAAAAGTTGGTGTGACATTCGGGTTAACTGTAATAGTCAATGTCGTTGTACTTGCACATTGACCTGCATCGGGTGTAAAAGTATAGGTAGTCGTTGTCGTATTATTCAATGCTGGTGACCAGGTTCCGGTTATTGAAGGACTATTAGTTGATGATGTTGGTAATGCAGCTAATATTCCACCCGAACAGATGGGTGCTACCGGGTTAAATGTAGGCGCGACAGTGGGATTAACGGTAATGGTCAACGTAGTTGTTGTAGCACACTGCCCTGCACCGGGAGTAAAAGTATAGGTTGTCGTTGCCGTATTATTTAATGCAGGCGACCAGATTCCGGTTATTGATGGAATATTGGTTGATGAAGTAGGCAATGCAGCTAATATTCCACCCGAACAGATGGGTGCACCCGGGTTAAATGTAGGTGTTATCATCGGATTAACCGTAATAATCGAACTACCTGACATCGTCGCAGTACAGTTTGTAGAAATATATGTAGCCATAACCGTATACGAACCTGCAACAGTCTGTAATCCGAATGTAATTGGGGCACCAGTTCCGGGAACAGGTAGTCCTACCATCGTAACTCCGTTAAGTATCAACTGGTAATTAACTCCGGTTTGCGATCCGCTTAAATTAATAATTACACCGCTTCCGCCTGTACAATAACTCCCGCCACCGGTAAGATTAAAAAGAGTAGGTACCGGTAAAGCAACCTGACCAGTTTGAACAAAATTAGTTTCATTATATGCCCGGCCTCTTTCAAAAGAAAATGAATTAGGATTCTGATGATCGGCAACAAACCTGTAAGCATATATCTTGTAGTAATAGTTGATCCCGCAAGCAATATTATTATCAGTATAAGTTGTAATAGGCACGGGGCCACTATGCGCAACATGAGCAATTATTGTTGCAAAACCTAAAATGCTATTATTAACATAAGTTGTTCCATCAACCGGGTCAACAAAAGGTAAAATAGCTGGATCAATGTTTTGTCTTAAAATAATATAACCTGTCAGGCCATCTGCGGGGAATGGGTCTGTTGCGGCTGCCCATGAAAGATTAATTGAATTGCCAATAATAGTTGGAATAATAGTTTGTGAAGTCATTAATGGCTGTCGGGTATTGCGCCAGAAATTTTTGGTTGTTGCATCTTGGGCTAAACCCTTTGTGCCAACTAATCCTGGTATGGAAGTATAGTTTCCAGTTGAATTAAAATCGGTTATAGATACAACATTGCTTATTCCGCCTACAAAGCCATTAACTATACCTGTTGCAACTCCAGTCCTGAATTTTGGAGCAGGAATAGAAGTAGTGAATGCTACGTCCTCCCCTCTAAAGCCAAAAGCATGAACATGATTTCCTGATGCATCCAATAACTCCACAATATCCTGCGGGATTGTTGAAGCAAAACTCATTGTAGTATTACCATTACAATTTAGTAGATCCGCTGTTCCACCCCCAAAATAGGTTGGATCATCTAATCCAACATGAATATACCCATCAGTAGTTGAAAAATCATCAGCAACAGAATTGCATGAAGGGTTGAAATTACGGTTCTTTAAAACAATAATTGTTCCTGCACGCATATGGCTCCAAAACAGGTTATTATTGAATGTCACCGCCACTTGTGCATTTCCAGACAGGGAATAATCTCTTATACTCCAATTCCGCATATCTACATCATCTGTAATTACCAATAATTCTACCCATTCATCAGCTGTTATAGCCTGATTGGAAACTTCAGTAATTACAACATCCTGACTTCTGCTCTTAACCCCAACAATCAACAACAAAAAAATAGCAATAAAAACACCCCTCCCTTTCATAAGAAGATATATCAACACATGTTTGCAAACCGGTCGTCGATTAATTATATATTTTGCTAATCCTATCACTTTTGTTTATAAACTTTTATGGTCTAAAAAAGATTCATGGGTTAAAAAAAAGTCTGGATATTGAAAACGTTTAAATATTTGCAACCATTTACCAGATCAGAGATTGGATTAATACCGTACGTTTCATCGCAATTTATTTGCAGGAAAAAAAGTCATAAGAGCGGCAGGTGGTCAACACAAAAATTCCGATAGAACGCGATTATAAGAAGAGGAAAAGGCCTTACGGTGAGCGGCGTCCAGTAGCGAGAAATTTATTTATCAGATCTTGGGCGCCAATCACCATGAAGTTACCTGCTAATTTTGATTTCAGTCGTGATTACTGGTCTGTATTTTTCCCGGATAAAATGTTTTTTTCCTGAAAAAAACCGGTGAAAAAAGGATTTGGGGATACAAACTTTGCAAATCAGGGATTTGCGAAAATGAGGGATAACTAACTATCGTCTTATATTGTAATTTACCTCCCTGCAAACTAAACATGCGAACAACACGGCGCTTTACGTAGGATTGGATAAACTGTTGAAGATAAGTTAAGCCTTTAAAATAAATAAGTTATCGCTGAAATCAAAGCTTCGGAAGAAGATTGTTAGAAAAGCCTGAAGAAGTTATTATTACTTAATCCATGAAATATGGCTTTAGGGTTGGGTGATCAATTATTTTCGTTTTTCCTGAGGCAATTTAATATCCGGAAATAAAGCAGCGATCAGCAGGATTAAGGAAGCAAGCATTACAACATACAGACCGGTTTTCCTTATGGGACATTCACCGCCCATACAGGCACTGATCAGAAAATAATTTCTTATTGCCCATCCCACATTGAGCCCTGTTACCAACAGGTTTAACCGCTTAGCCCAAACCCTTGGAACAAAACTGCAAAACAGAAATAATACAGTCAACACCAAATGAATATAACCGGGTTTGCCAAAATTTGTACCGTTACTCTCCACACCACTCACCGTAATATTCCTGGATTCAATAAACACCCAGGGGGTAAAACAAGAGATGATTAATAAAGTCGCCGCTGCCAAACCGATCCATTTCATATAACGCATAAGAAGAAGTTGAGAATTGGTGTGCAAGATAAATGAATTACCTCACCCCCTAACTGCGTTCCCAACCTTCTTCCGCCATTCTGGGGTTTTCGGTTGCTCCGCATAGCGGAGAGGGAGACTTTCTCCTCCAAAAATCTTTAAAGCATTAAACAATTCTGTCATTCGGAGTACTGTATTCCTCCCTCTCCATTTAATGGAGAGGGTCGGGGTGAGGTAATTTCCCAGAATTTATTATATTCAAAAAAAAATCATGTCTTCGCCTATCCGTATTACACGAGAACTGCGCCAAAAAATAACTCCGGAAGAAGATTTCCTCTGGCAGATATTGCGCAATAGAGGAATAAAAGGAAAAAAAGTCAGAAGGCAACATCCACTTATTTATAAAACAAGGGGGTGGATTAAATATTTTTATATAGCCGATTTTTATTGCGCCTCCCGTAAGTTAATTATTGAACTTGATGGAAAACACCATGAATTTGGCGACCAATTAGAATATGATAAAGCAAGGAATGCGATAATAAATCAAATGGGTTTACAAATCATTCGCATAAAAATTGATGAGTTGCTATATGATCTTGAAATGGTGATGAAAAAAATTGAAGGGTTATTGTGATGAATGAATATTACCTCACCCCCGACCCTCTCCATGCAATGGAGAGGGTCGGGGTGAGGTGATTATTTACATCCCCACCGAAAATAAAAAGAACAACTGCCCTTCCCAGGTTCGTAATGATTGATTATTTTTCCCGGCAACTTCTGTAAAATTTTTTATCCCCTTGCCTTTCAACTGTTGAATTCTGTTTTCTGTATCTAATCCAAAATAAGTAATTGCCGGAGCATTAAAATTTTTTGTCTGATGCAAACCAATGATCATCAACCCATCTGAAAGAATAGCATGAGGATATGGTTCTTTCATAGTGGCGCTTGTTCTGAATCCAAGTTTTTTCCAGAAGGCTAGCGACTTGGTAAGATCAGCAACCGGGTGACAAAATTCTCCAAATGCACCGCATTGTTTATTGGGAAATTTTTCTGCTGCTGCGTAGTCTTCAGGTTTCATGCTCAACAGGGTTGTACCGGTTGGTTGTTCAAACCCACCAAGATTATTTGACAAAACGATTGTAAATCCATCAGGGCTTTTGATATAAAACCGTTTTATCGGGTCTCCTTCTTTTGGCTTTTGTGTAAACACGATACCATCTTTTTCAAGCTCTGTTGCTATTTTATCTACATCAGATGAATAGTACGTAAGCCCTATAAAAGGAGTAGCATCTTTTCGTATCATAATCAGCAGGCTGCCATCGCTTACCTGCAACCAGGGCGCCGGAAAAGTATTGGAAGCAACTTTCTGAAATCCCAATTTTTCAAACAACAACCCGGAAGAATCTATATCAGTGCTGGTCATGTACACACAGGCCACTTCTCCTAACTTAGACTGTGCCTTACCGTTAATAGTTAACAGCAATAAACAAATGGTTACGATAATTATTTTTTTCATGTTTTTATAATTAATAATGATCAGGTATTTTACACTATCTTTTTTACTGGCTTTCCCCTCATTACCTTTTTACCAGCTTTATCGCAATGTCGTTCCGGTCCCCGATCGAGGGCCGGGACCGGATTCTTTACGAACCCCCATAAATTTTAATCACCGGTTCCCTTAAATCCGCCCCTTCCTCACTGCAATAAAAATAAATAACAGCTGCAATAGCAGCAGGTGATACCCATTTACTGAAATCAGCAGTTGGCATCGATACCCGGTTTTGCGGCGTATCAATTGTAGAAGGCACAATAACACTGACAACCACATCGGTTCCATATGCTTCTTCATTCATCAATTCTGCCAACCGGAAAATAAGCGATTTGCCTATACCATAAGCCACCATTCCTTTACTACTTTTCATATCGGCTCCGGGTTTGGAGCCAATCAAAAAAATACGGCCACTACCCTGCTTCATCATTTGTACAAACACAGGTCTTGCGATATTGTACGCTGTTTCAAAATTCAATTTGTATTGCTTACTGATATCTGCTGTTTTTGTGCTGCTGATATTTCCCATGGCAAAACCACCAACGGTAAGTACCGCTACATCAATACGTCCATGTTTTGCTGCAATGTGGGCAACAAACTGCGCAGACTCTTCTTCCTGCACCAGGTCAACATCGGTAGTTTCAAAATTTTTATCCTGAATATCTACCACAACAGGATCATTAGGTAAAATAGTCCCTGCAACATAATAATTCTTTGCCAGGAATTTTTTAACTACTGCCTGCCCAAGGTTACCGGAAGCACCGGTTACAATTGCTGTTTTCATTTTCAAGCGCTTAAAAATCAAATGTACAGCTTCTTCCAGGGCATTTAAAGGGTGTTGAGAATAGTTTTGTAAATTACAGTTTGCAGAAAGGCATCGTTTCACTGCTTTTCTGCGTTTAAACCGGATCATCAGTCAAAAATGCTCAAAAGATATTTTTTATACTTTTTTATAGTAGGGGTTCTTGCCAAATCTGCTGCCCAGCAATGTAATTTTCCGGGTCAAACCCCCATCTCTGCTCTTTATGTTTGTACCGGAGAAACATTTTCAATGTATACACCCACCTATTGCGGTCAGGCTACTATTCCGGTACCCTGCTCCGACGGCCTTGTATATCAAAATACCAATCCAAATTTTTTTCGTTTTAACTGTTATGCTGCCGGCACATTGGGTTTCACAATTGTTCCTGATGATGCAACCGCTAATTACAGCTGGCAGCTATTTGATGTTACCAATACCAACCCGGTCGATATTTTTACCAACAGTAATTTATTTATTGCCTGTAACTGGTCCAGCGAACCCGGAGAAACAGGGGCCTCTTCCGATGGCACCAGTCAAACAGTTTGTTCAGGTTCATCTCAACCGCTCTTTAGCAGTATGCCCGGTCTGTTGACAGGACACACGTACCTGCTTATGGTTTGTAATATCAGTAATTCGATTACAGGTTATCAACTAACATTTTCCGGCGGATCTGCAGTTATTTCCGATGCCCAGGAACCACATTTGCTTGCAGCAGAAATCAATTGTGACCGGACACAGGTAAAACTGCGTCTTAACAAGCAGGTAAAATGTAATACTGTAGCAGTTGATGGAAGTGATTTCATCATAAATGGTGGTGCAAATGTAATGGGGGCTATAGCCGATAATTGCAGCACCCCTTTTGGTACGGCAACGGTTACGATCACACTAAATCAACCTTTGAATTTTGGCAATTTCACACTTACATTGGCAACTGGAAGTGATGGCAACTCATTGGCAGATATTTGCGACAGGAGTATTCCTACGGGAGAAACTGTTTCTTTTGTTTCGGCAGCATCACAACCTACCCCCATGGATAGTATATTCAGTGTGGTTTGTAGTCCTGCTTTTATTGAACTGGTTTTTAAAAACCCTATTCTTTGTAATTCCATTGCGGCAGATGGAAGCGATTTTATCATTACAGGTCCGCAAGCAGTTTCCGCCATTCCCCTGCTTGCGCAATGTGCAACAGGTACCACAACTTCGATCATACGACTACAACTATCCTCTTCGGTACTCCCGGGTTTATACCAGGTTCGCCTCGTTTCAGGCAATGATGGAAATACGCTTTTAAATGAATGCGGAGTTGCAACGATTGCCGGCTCCTCACTAAGTTTTAATTCTCTCAACGCAGTGTCTTCCTTATTTACTACTTCAAATCCGCAGGGATGCAGCGGAAAAACCATATCATTTTTTCATAACGGGAATAATAATGCCAACTCCTGGAACTGGGACTTTGGCAATGGAACTATTAGCACCATCCGTAATCCCATTGTTAGTTTTACACCGGGCCAGTATATGGTTAAACTAACGGTTTCTAATAGTATCTGCACCAGTACTTCCTCACAACTGGTAAAAATCAGTGATGCGTTCAAAGCAGCCTTCGATGTACCAGCGATGATTTGCCCCGGAGATACTCTACCATTGGTCAACAACAGCACCGGCAATATTGACAGTTGGAACTGGAGTTTTGGCAATGGCCTTACCAGTAATCTGCCAACGCCTAATGGAGTTCGTTATGCCAGCAATGGAAGAGAAACATTATATACTATCCGGCTGATCGTTTCCAATAGCCTTGTTGGTTGTAATGATACCACAACCCGTGTAGTAAGGGCTTTTAACAATTGCACTATCGCTGTGCCAACTGCGTTTACGCCTAACAGTGATGGAAAAAATGATTACCTGTACCCGATCAATGCATTGAAAGCGCGGGACCTGGAATTCAATGTGTATAACAGAACCGGTCAATTGGTATTTCGTACGAGGGACTGGACAAAAAAATGGGACGGTACAATAAATGGCTTACCGCAAAATACCGGCATTTATGCCTGGACGCTCCGGTTCACACACGCTGATACCCGTGAAAAATTTTTCATGAAAGGAACAACTTTATTGTTGCGATAAAAAAAGAAGCTGTCATAAAATTTATTTTTTATCAATTTTTCCCCTTTGCGTTTAGAACAGGTTGCTATTATTTTTAAGACTGCAGAATATTACTTACTAACGTTTTAAAAATAAATTTATACCTCTTGCCAAGAGTTTAAAAATTCTGAAAAGGTGTATAATTACTGAAGCCTGTTATTCAGCAATTGTTTCATCACAACAACGAGGAAAAATAATTTCGGCTAAAGCCGATTGAAGATAGAATTCATTGGCCACGGCCTTAAGGCCGTGGCAAATTATTAAAACCCGAATGGGCTTTAGCCCAATCTAACTCAGGCCTAACCCAATAACAATTCAGCATGTTTAATTTCCTGTTTTTTATTTAGTAAGGAATGTTTGATTCACCAATAAAATTAAAGACTTAATTTTAATAATGAAAAGCCTGATACTTATTTCTAATTTTTAAATTATTGGTAATCGGCATTACACAATACAATTCCAGCCAAACATATCTGGTTCCAGTCCTGTTCTTATCTTTTCCAATCTACGTTTGATAGTGTGAAATAAATTATCAGAACCATAAGCCGGTAAATGATAATCAATACCATTTATATGAATTGTTTGAACCGGAGCAACGACTGCAGCAGTGCCGGCACCAAATGCTTCTGTAATAGTGTTCTGCTGAAATGCTTTTTCCAATTCCTCTACGGATATCGGTCTTTCTTCTGTTTTGTATCCCATATCATTTGCCAGCGTCAATAAAGAATCCCTGGTTACTCCATCAAGGATAGAATCAGACAAAGGTGGCGTTACCAGAATATTATTAATAACAAAGAGTACATTCATCATTCCGGATTCTTCAATTAATTTATTTTCGGCAGCATCTGTCCAAAGTACCTGGTCATATCCCTGCTCTCTTGCCAGCCTGGTGGCATAGTAAGACCCACCGTAATTTCCGCCACATTTTGCAAAACCGGTTCCTCCTTTAGCTGCCCTGCTATAATTTGCTTCCACTTTTACTTTGATGGGATGTGCATATAATTCAGGTACCGGTCCGGTAAAAATAATAAACCGGTATTGATCAGAAATTTTAACGCCAAATCTTGCCTCGCTTGCATATACAAAAGGACGAAGATATAACGCAGCACCTTTTTGCACCGGCACCCATGCGCTGTCTGTTTCCACCAGTTTCATTAATCCCTCTATAAAAATTTCCTTTGGCGGAACAGCCATACACATCCTTTCCAATGATTTTACAAACCGTTTATAATGTTTGTCCATCCGGAAAATATTTATGCGCCCATCTGCCATACGGAAAGCCTTCATTCCTTCAAAAACCGTTTGTCCGTAATGCAAGGCAAGTGTAGCGGGATTCATAGAAAGGTTTGTATAGGGAACAATCATGGGTTGTAGCCATTCTCCTTCTGTAAAATCGCATACCAGCATATGGTCAGATACATACTTTCCAAATTCCATTGCAGTAAAATCAACGGCATTAATTTTTGAGTGATTGGTTTTTCTAACTGTAATTTCCTGTAACATTTGCATTTTGTTGGTTTTAATTTTTTTGTACGTTCATTTGCTTATCAAATTGATCAGCTTTATGTATAGCCATATCGATATTTATTACCATCTTCACATTAGCCCGTTTATACAGATCGTTCTCTACCGGCACATGCCGGAAGCCGATTTTTTCATACAGTTTAATTGCGGAGGTATTTAATGTATTGGAATATAATACTACCCGGGAGGCACCCAGTTCTTTTGCTTTTCTGAAACTTGCAAAACTTACCGCTTCTGCTATTCCATTTCTTCGAAAAACAACATCTACTGCCATTTTTGTAAACTCAAACGTATCTTCATCAAACTTTCTTAATCCAACCGTACCGGCAGGCATTCCATTAAAGTATGCCATCAGGATGGCTCCACCGGGTGCAAGAATTGCTTTTTCAGGATCAGTCAATACCCATTCATCTACCGGTTCCATTTCAAACAGTTCTTCAATCCATTGACGATTGAATTTTTCAAAAAAGGGCTGGTGCTCCGGCCGATAATCAACAATCCTTATTTCATTCATGAGTTTATTTTAGTTTTATTTAGCCTCATGTAATTCGCCTTAAAAATTATCATCGCCTGTTGGTGTATCCCGATAGCTATCGGGATGCTCAATAATTTTTATGGCTCATTTCATGGTATTTTTTTAAAATTCTTTACCGGGTAGCCAGGTGTTAAAAAAGACTGTACAAATATTTTACTATTATTGCATAAAAAACAGATTCAGTTTTTGTATTTTTGACTATATCAGATTAAGTACGAAGTGTGAAGTAAGAAGTATGAACCCCTTACTTTGAAAACTCCTTCGTACTTCTTACCTCGTACTTCAAACCTGGAACTATGCGTAAAGAAAACTTCACCACTGAAGACCATTTGTACCTGCAGGTGGCCGATGGACTGGAAAAAATGATCGATGAAGATGTATTAAAAATTGGCGACAAACTTCCTTCCGTACGTGTATTGAGTAATGAATATGGCATTAGCATGGGAACCGCTTTCCAGGCCTATTATCTGCTGGAAGGTAAAGGCCTGATTGAGTCAAGGCCAAAATCCGGATATTATGTCCGGTTCAACCAGCAAAGTTTTCGGGCATTACCCAAAATGATTCCCCCTGATCCGTTATCGCACGAAGTAAGTGTAAAAGAAATGATCGCCTCCATTTATTCGGATATCGCTTCGCACCAGGATAAAATAATCAATTTTGCACTGGCTGCGCCCGATGCCATTTTATTACCAACCGCAAAAATCAATAAATCTGTCATGCATGCATTGCGGAAAAGTAAAGATGCCTGTATCGGCTATGAACATACGCAGGGAAATGTTGAACTCCGGAAACAAATTGCCAAATTATCTTTTAACTGGGGTGGCAAAGTTAAACCTGATGAAGTGGTAGTTACCGGAGGTTGTCTTGAAGCCATGACATTATGTATTACAGCAGTTACACAACCTGGTGATACTGTAGCGATAGAATCACCTAACTACTTCGGTATTTTTCAGTCGCTGGAAAGCAGGGGATTAAAAGTAGTTGAAATATCTTCTTCGCCGGTTACAGGTCTTGATCTGGACTCTTTTCAACAGGCTATAAAAAAATTCCCCATCAAAGCACTGGTAGTAATACCCAATTTTAATAATCCCCTCGGCGGCTGTATGCCGGATGAAAATAAAAAAAAATTAGTTGACATTATTACAAAGAATAATATTCCACTGATTGAAGATGATATTTATGGAGAATTATACTTTGGTAAAACACGCCCCCGTACCTGCAAATTCTATGATACAAAAGGGTTGGTAATGCATTGTTCTTCCCTGAGTAAATCCCTGGCACCCGGCTATCGCATTGGCTGGACAATGCCCGGAAAATATATTGAACAGGTAAAACAGATCAAACGGATCCAAAACATCAGTTCCCCTACCCTCACACAAGCTGCTATAGCGCACTATCTTCAACATGGCCGTTATGAATACCATTTAAAAAAAATGCGGAAGGCACTTCATACACAATGCCTTCGCTATTTGCAGGCCATTATACATTATTTCCCCGAAGACACTAAAATTTCCCGGCCGCATGGAGG
>JANMLJ010000031.1:0-2659 GCA_031372465.1 Chitinophagaceae bacterium
AATTTCCCTCCCCGCAAACTAAACCTGCGTACAACACGGCACTTTGCACAAGCCTCTGCGTGCTGGCCTCGCTGAAAATAAAAGTGTATCTTAGTTATCGCTCGGCCGCAGGACCGTTTTAATTGATCGGCCTGCGCAAAGTGCCGACGTTGTGCGTCACCTTAAATGTCCATATTCATAAAAAAAGACTGGCCATAGAAGCAGTGAATAAACTATATATTACATTCCCTCTTTTTTTCCTAAACTATACTTTATGCGATTCAAACTATTTATCCCCTTTGTTCTGATTGCTAAATTTTCTTTCTCTCAGCAGTCCTTAACAAATGAACAAATAAACCGAGTTGCAGATGCAGGCAAAGTCTGGGGGTATATGAAATACTTTCACCCCTACCTGCAATACAAAAACATTAGCTGGGATTCAGCGTTTGCTGCAATTATACCTGATATTCTCGCTGCAAAAAATAAAGGTGAATATGAAAAAAGTCTCGAAAAACTTTTCAGCGTTCTGAATGACCCCGTTACTGCAGTGATTCATATGTCTCAACCAACAACAGCAATTAAGTATTCGGATTTAGTTATTGAAGATAGTGTAATGATAATTACAAGAGACGATTACAGGGCTATTGTTGACGAAGACACTATTCATAAAATATTTATTAAGGCTATCAGCCAACTTGAAAAAGCCAGGACAGTAATATTTGATTTACGTCCGGATAAAGAAACATTTTTGTTAAATGAAGCACCCCTTCAAGAGATATTTGAGGAGCAACAGATTTTATCAAATTTCTTCAAGGGTATTGCTCCTCTTCCTGCCATACGGACAGTAATACATAAAGCATTTATTACTGAATCGCCTGAAAGCAATAGCGTTTACCAGTCTCTCTTTTTAATTGAGCGCCAAAACACATTGGTCGGAAAAGGGGAAAGAAATATACCAATTATATTTATTATCAATAAGTACTCAGAACTCCCCATAGAAGCAGTGGCATTACAATTAGCGGGCAAGGCAGCCGTCATCCAGGAGGAAGGTGGAGGAGAAATTGGTATAGTCCCTGATGTGAAGTTTTTTATTACTGATCATGTTCTGGTTCGCACAAGACATGGAGAGTTTATTAATTCAAATAACGGCCTGGGATTCTACTCTAACCTGATAATTCCTGAGTCTGAAAATAGGAATATTGCCATTGCAAAAGCAAAAGAGTTACTGCATGCAGGTATTAAACCCTATCAAACACCTGAAAGAAATTTTAATGGCTTTACAAGTAATAATAACAATAAAACATTAACAGAGAATTCTTATCCCTCTGTTGGCGAACGGGTTTTAGCAGCAGCAAAGATTTATACCGTACTTAAATATTTTTATCCAAACAAATATTTATGGACACATGATTGGGACAGTATTTATTTGCATTTTCTACCACGGTTTGTTTTAGCTGGTGACTCGATTGAATATGTGAAGACGGTTATGGAAATGTATGCAAATATTCAGGATGGACATGGTTTTATGACCCATCCTTTGGTTTTTTCTATCTTAACAAGTCCAGGTGGTATTGGAGCTCCATTTCAGGTACGAACAATAGAGAATCAATTAGTAATTACGAGGATTTTTGATGATTCGTTAGCTGCGGTATTAGATATTAAAAGAGGAGACATCATACTGGATAAGGATGGAATAAATGTTCTGAAAGACATAGATGAGAAACGTAAATATTGGAGTGCGTCTAATTACGAAGCACAAACCTACTACATCACACTTTACTATCTACGGAATACCATTGGGAAAAATACAAATTTAAAACTGAAAGATTCGTCTGGAAAAATAAAAAATATACAACTACCGCATTTTAGGATGTCAAATGAAAAAAGGCAAAGGGCGAATGACTTCATTCAAAGAGGGAACGACAAGCCCATGATGTATTTTATTACAAAGGATATAGGTTATGTAAATCTCGGGGTTTTAAGAACGATCCACGTGGACTCAATGTTCAATATGTTTAGAAACACCAAAGCCATCATTTTTGATATAAGAAATAATGCCCGTAGTACTTCACATCTTATAACGCCCCGTCTGTCAGAAAAAAATAAGCAGCGTGGCGGAGGAAAAAAAGATTTGCCTGGTTGGGACCTAGTTGATTCCATTGAAACCAAAAGAAAAGGTTGGATATATAAGGGTAAGACGATTGGTCTCATTGCTGAAAGTACACAAAGTCATGGCGAGGCAACAACAGAAAATCTGAAGGCGGCGAATGCAACACTTATAGGGAACCATACTGCAGGCGCCAATGGAGATATAAGATCCTTTTTTGTTCCGGGCAATATAAGGCTTACGTTTAGTGGCTATGGTTCCGCTATGCAGGGAAAGGGAATACAACCCGATATATTAGTAAAGCCAACTATTAAAGGAATTCAACAAGGAAGAGATGAAATACTGGAAAGAGCTGTAAAGTTTTTAGAGACAGGAAAATAAATTTTATAGCTAGGAGTTTGACAAAAATTAAAACCAGAAAAGGCGAACGCACAACAGGGCGGTTTGGCGCTATGGCGGGGCGACGAATATATTCTCAGCTTTTTGTTCGCTATTCGGCTTTAGTTCCGGCTAACGAATAAAGCCCAGCTGTAGTAAATATCATTAACTTCAGTAACTTTATTCAGCAACGGC
>JANMLJ010000061.1:0-1940 GCA_031372465.1 Chitinophagaceae bacterium
TCGGATGAAAAACAAAAGTATGATCCGGATAACATGTATTTATCAAGAGGCCCGAGAAACCGTTTGTCGGCAGAATATATTCGTGACATTGTTTTAGGCAGTAGTGGCTTATTGATAAAAACGATTGGCGGCCCCAGTGTAAAGCCCTACCAACCCAAAGGGTTATGGGAATCCGCAACATCAGGAAGAGGTGTACTGGCCACCTACAAACAGGATAAAGGAGATGATTTATATCGCAGAGGTTTGTACACGTTTATCAAGTTAACGATTCCGCCTCCTTCTATGATATTGTTTGATGCCAGTAACCGCGACCAGTGTGAAGTAAAACGTTCAAAAACAAATACTCCTTTACAGGCACTGATAATGATGAATGACCCAACCGTATTGGAAGCATCCAGAGTATTAGCACAACAATTAATGAGTGAACAATTATCAGCAGCAGAAAAAATCAACAAAGCATTCCGGTTAATTATTTGCCGCAAAGCTTCTGCTAAAGAAGAAAACATTCTGCAGACTTATTTCAATGAGCAGTTACAATTATTCCAACAAAAAAAATTAGACGATAAGGCCATATTAAAAGTTGGAGAGTACCCGGCAAAAGAAATAGCCGACAGTTATTCGTTTGCCGCCCTGATGAAAACAATCAATACTATTTATAATATGGAAGAGGCCATTACAAAAACCTAACCATGGATAAAGAAATTTTAGAACATAGCCTGAATTTTAACCGGCGAAAGTTTTTATCAAAGCTGAGCCTGGGTATTGGCAGTGTTGCATTGGGATCATTATTAATTCCCGATTTATTCAGCAACAGCAGCCAGGAAGAAATGCTGATGGCAGGCCTTCCGCATTTTGCACCAAAGGCAAAACGTATTATTTATTTATTTCAGAATGGAGCACCGTCGCAACTGGATCTGTTTGATTATAAACCCAAACTGCAGGAAATGTTTGGACAGGATCTTCCTGCATCCATACGGATGGGGCAGCGCCTGACGGGTATGACGGCTGACCAGGTTAAGTTTCCATTGGCGGGAACTGTTTTTAATTTTAAACAACACGGAAAAGCCGGCGCATGGTTCAGTGAATTGTTGCCACATACTGCTTCTATCGCTGACGATTTATGCGTTATTAAAACATTGTACACCGAAGCAATTAATCATGACCCTGCATTAACATTTTTTCAAACAGGTGCACAAGTGGGTAACCGTCCCAGCATGGGCTCCTGGTTGAGTTATGGGTTGGGTAGCGAGAATAAAAATTTACCGGCATTTTGTGTGTTGCTCTCTAAAGGAAAAGGTAATGGGCAAGGCGTGTATTCAAAATTATGGACCAATGGATTTTTAGATTCCATTCACCAGGGAGTACAATTCAGCAGTGGAGAAAATCCGGTATTGTATCTTAATAATCATGAAAGTATTACCAAAGACGACAGAAGAAAAATGCTGGATAAGGTAAATGAACTGAATGAAGAATCATACAAACAATTTGGCGATCCAGAAATAAATACAAAAATCCAGCAATATGAAATGGCATTCCGTATGCAAACAGCCGTGCCGGAAATAACGGATATGAGCAAAGAGCCTGAAAGTGTTATTAAATTATATGGTTCAGAATGTTTGGTTCCCGGCACTTATGCCGCTAATTGTTTACTTGCGCGCAAACTGTCTGAAAACGGCGTTCGCTTTGTGCAATTGTATCACCAGGGATGGGATGGGCATAATAATTTACCGGGTGAGATCCGCGGACAATGCCGGGATACAGACCAGGCCAGTGCTGCATTGATTACTGATTTAAAACAGCGTGGCTTATTAGATGAAACATTGGTGATATGGGGTGGCGAGTTTGGCAGAACCAATTATTGCCAGGGTACATTAACAAAAGATAATTATGGAAGAGACCATCATCCAAGATGCTTTACCATCTGGATGGCGGGAGGTGGT
>JANMLJ010000067.1:0-7749 GCA_031372465.1 Chitinophagaceae bacterium
AGTATTACTTTGGTAATAAGCCCGGGCATAGCGGATCTGTAATTTACCCAGTAGTACACCAACTCCCAGCGAGAATCCATTTAACCCATTAGCAGCTTTACCTATATTCAATTCTTTTCTTCGCAGAAAATTATATCCTGCTATCAGTTCTACATGATTACCGGCATAAATAGAAGTAGCCAGCACCAGGTGATTCAGCAATTTATCCAACGAAAATTTTTTTATGCTGCCGTTATCAAATCCATTGTCATTATTAAAATTAGTATCATCATAACTAATATCAAATTGCTGAAGACGTTGGGCCGTCAGCGAAAAGCTAAACGGAGCATTGGGCAACCGTTTGGTCAACCCTATTTGCAGATCAAAGGGCAACTCATCAGCATCAGTGCCTTCATATTTTTTTAATTGCGTTCCCATATTCTTTGCTACAATGGCAGCAGAGAATAGTTTAGATGAGTCATGAAATAAAACACCCACATCTAATGCTAGCCCATTAGAACTGTATTGGCCATAATTGGAACTGATGAACTTTAGTGTAGTGCCATAGTTCCATTTATCCAGATAATTTCTTGAAGCAGATACCTGCATTACCCAGTCAGTAGGCCTGAATTTTCCCAATATATTTCCAGAAGCATCGGTAGCAGTTGTATTGCCATAACCAAAATAATTCAGGCCCCAGGAGAAATTGGTATTCAATGGCTGACTATGATAACCCAACGATAAATGATACACCTTAATTCCACTGTAAAAACTATTGAACACCGCATTCATTTGTGTATGCATGGATGGTCTAAGCAAAGCAGGGTTATTAAAAGCAAGACCAACATCATTGGATATTTGAGAAATATTGACACCGCCTAATGCGGTCAGTTGGGGAGTATTGGAAAGTTTGAGGAAATTAAAAACGGAATTGCCACCAAGGGTTTGGGCAGAACTATTTACTGATAAGAGCAGTAACCATATGGTAATCCGGCTGTTCAAGGTAGTACGAAAATACTACTACGCTGCTAACTTAAGCAGGATTTATAAAGTACTTAATTATTAAAAAAACAAAAACCTGAATATTGAGTCATTTTTTTACAATCAAAGACTCAACAAACAACACTCAATCTTCAACGCTCAATTGATCCGTCGCTGAAACGTTCATTTGTATATTGTTTGTTGTCCAAAGGACTCCTATGGAGAGTGTTGTCATATTGTCCATGGGACTCCTTTGGAGAGTCTTTTGTTTTTAATTAAGAAAAGATGCAATTACCAAAAGAAATTAACCGACCAATGCCAGTTCCAGCACCTGGTTCATCGTTTTTACATAATGAAATTTTATTCCTTTGATAAATTCCTGTTCGATCTCCAGTACATCCTTTTCATTCTGCCAGCAAAGAATGATTTCTTTTAGTCCCGCTCTTTTGGCCGCCAGCACTTTTTCTTTAATACCTCCAACCGGCAACACCTGCCCTCTGAGTGTGATCTCACCCGTCATCGCCAAAAATGGTTTTACTCTTTTTCCGGTGAGAGCTGATGCGATTGCAGACATCATTGTGATACCGGCACTGGGGCCATCTTTTGGCACAGCACCTTCGGGTACATGGATATGAATATTTTTCTTTTCAAAAAGTTTTTTATCCAATTTATATTTATTCGCATTGGATTGCAAATACGTTAATGCCGTGCTGGCACTTTCCTTCATTACATTACCAAGGTTACCCGTCAGTTTCAATTCTCCCTTTCCATCGCTCAGGCTGGTTTCTATAAAAAGAATTTCACCGCCAACGTATGTCCAGGCAAGACCAACAGCCACACCAGCCATATTGGCCGTTTTATAAATATCATTACTGTATTTCGGCTTACCAATCATTTTCTCAATATCATCAGCCGTAATCGTTGCTTTCAATTTTCCTTTCAATACTAATTGTTTGGCCTGGTAACGCATGATGGAAGCCAGCTGCCTGTCGAGTTCGCGAACGCCACTTTCCCTGGTATAATCCTGTATCACTTTTTCCAACACTTTGTCGGCAATTTTAAAATTGCTGCCCTTTAATCCATGTAATTCTTTTTGTTTGGGAAACAAATGGCGTTTCGCTATTTCCATTTTTTCTTCTACCGCATATCCACCAAGGTCGATGATCTCCAGGCGATCTCTTAGTGCCGGCTGAATATTCTGCACATTATTGGCAGTAGCAATAAACAATACTTTGCTCAGGTCATACTCTGCTTCCAGGTAATTATCATAAAAAGTATGGTTCTGTTCCGGATCAAGTACTTCCAGTAATGCAGAAGAAGGATCACCGCGATGATCATTACCTACTTTATCAATCTCATCGAGTATCATCACCGGGTTAGATGATTTTACTTTGCGGATAGATTGTAAAATCCTTCCGGGCATCGCACCGATATATGTTTTACGGTGGCCTCTTATTTCGCTTTCATCATGCAAGCCTCCAAGGCTCAACCGCACATATTTTCTGCCGATAGCATTGGCAATACTTCTTCCCAAAGATGTTTTACCAATACCGGGAGGACCGATAAAACAAAGTATCGGGCTTTTCATATCCCCTTTCAGTTTCAGCACAGCAAGGTATTCTAAAATCCTTTCTTTGATCTTATACATTCCGTAATGATCCGTGTCCAATGTCTTTTTTGCTTTCTTTAAATCGTAATGATCTTCGGTATAAGTTTCCCATGGAAGATCAAGCATCAGGTCGAGGTGATTATACACCACGGAAAAATCAGGCGTGCTGGGATGCATTCGCTCTAATTTTTCAATTCCTTTCTTGAAAGCTTCTTTTGCAGCAGCCGGCCATTTTTTTGTTTCGGCTTTTTTGTGCATTTCTTTTATCTCCTGCGAATTGCTATCGCCGCCCAGCTCATCTTTAATACTCTTCATCTGCTGTTGCAGAAAATATTCCCGTTGTTGTTTGTCAAGTTCAGTACGGGTTTTGCTGGTAACTTTATTTTTCAGCTCTACAAACTGTAATTCTTTTTGCAGCAACTGCATTAATAAATCTGCCCGTTGACGGATCTGGTTCAGTTCCAGCAAACGTTGCTTATCCTTGATATCCGTATTCAGATTACTGGAAACAAAATGTATCAGGAAAGCGGGGTTTTCAATATTGCGGAGAATGATAGAAGCTTCTGTGGGGATATTGGGCGAAAGATGTACAATATCTGCTGCCAGGTCTTTGATATTGGCGATATAGGCATTAAAGTCCTCATCTTTCGGCGATTCCTCTTCTTCCAGTTTTTTAATCTTTGCTTTGAAATAAGGGTCTTCCTCAAAAATTGATTCAATAAGGAATCTGTTTTTTCCCTGGATGATGATAGTAGTGCCACCGTCGGGCATTTTAATCAGCTTCACTATTTTGGCTACGGTGCCGATGTTCTCCAGGTCTTTTATTTCGGGTTCTTCTACATTACTATCCTTTTGCGCCACTACACCTATTAGTTTATCTCCTTTATAGGCATCGTTGACAGCTTTGATGCTCTTATCACGCCCCACTGTGATAGGCAATACAACGCCTGGGAAAAGAACCGTATTTCTTAAGGGAAGTAAGGGTATTTCAGGAGGCACTTCAATAGCATTCTGATCTTCCTGGTCACTATCATTGAGTGGAATGATTGGAAGAAAGTCCATTTCATCTTCAGTACGCAATAAAAATTTTTCTATGTTGATATCCATAATCTTCTTTGTTCTTTGGTCAATCTGTCACCCTTCCCGTTCCGTGTTGGTCAGGCGGTAAAAATATAACGGGAAATCAGTATTCCCAAGATTCATGCCTGCCAATTTTAAACTGACAAATTATGTAGTTGAAATGGAGCTGATTGGGGAAAAAACAGGCTGAAATGTTTGGAAAATTCAATGAAAAGGTTATGGAATGTTAATAATGTTGGGTTACTATTTGAAAACACACCAATGAATTCAAACCTTTCAGGAAAACCTGTTTTAAAATGGTGTTTTTCCTATTTCCGGGGTTTTCTATCTTTTTAATTTTGGTTTTCTTTTTAGCCCGGAGTCTCGCCACCAAAGTAAAATACGAAGCAAACTTTTTCTTTCAATAACTTTTTTGCTTAAATGAAAAGCGGACTCCGGGCTACTATGAAACGAAAATCATAAATTTATACCATGCCGGTTCGCAGAAAAATACCATATAATCAAGGACTGTACTTCATCACATTTACCTGTTATAAATGGCTCCGGCTGATTGAACAAGTCAATGGATATGATTTGGTATATAACTGGGTTGCTTACCTGAAGAAACAAAATCACCGTATTGCAGGATATGTTATAATGCCCAATCATGTGCATGTAATGATTGATTTTTCAACGACTAGCAAAAGCATCAATAAAATTATCGGGGATGGCAAAAGATTCATGGCGTATTCCATTGTAGAAAGGCTGAAGGAAGAAAATAAAACTGTATTACTGGATAAACTCGAAAAAGAAATAACAGCCACAGGCAGAAGTCGAGGTAAAAAACATGAAGTTTGGGAGGAGTCATTTGTCCCGATAGTTATCGGGAGGAAGTATTGAGAAACAACAGCATTTGCGTATCAGAAACTGAACTACATACATAATAATCCTTGCACCGGAAAATGGAACCTGGCAAAAGATGCAATGGCATATGAACATAGTTCGGCCCGGTATTACATTCGTGGAAAGCATGCAGCATTTGAGGTGGTAGATGTAGAAGTAATTTTGAAGGAGAAGCAGGTTTCAGGCCCCTAGTCTCTTGCTATTTCAAAGAAAATTTTCGTTCCACCTGATTTGAACATTTAATAAGTGAGTGACGGGAGAGCCGATAGCTATCGGCTCCGGGCAGAAAAAGTAGTTGGGCACAAAAAAATCTCCCGGCGAACCAGGAGACTTTATTCATGAGGATTACGATTCTATAAGGCTAATCCAACGGATAATTGAAATCCTTCGCTTTTCCACTTGTCCTGGTTGTCTATATCATTAATATTATTTAATCCTATTACATAACGGCCATTGACACGTATGGCGCCAACTTTTATCTGTACACCACCCAACATAGAAAAATCGCCATTTTTAAATGCGTCCCCGCCATTTTGAAGCAATGTTTTGTTTTTACTCATCAACACGCTAAACTGCGGCCCTGCCTGCAAAGAAAGAAAACTGCCGATCAATTTATAATTCAATAAAATGGGAATAGAAAGATATTTTAGTTTTACTTTGGTTTGAGCCGACGCATTAAATACACCCTGGTAAATGTTTTTGAAACTGCTATCCAATGAAGTGGAATACTGGTTAAAAAGAACTTCGGGTTGCAAAACAAATTTATTACTCAGCCGGACTTCCATAAAACCGCCCAGGTTATAGCCAAACCTGAACTCGTCTTTGAATGTTTTTCCTTCTAATTTAATGATATTGGCACCTGCCTTTGCACCGATATGGAACTGAGCCATCATGGCCGTTGAAAATAAAAGAGCCGCCGCAAGAGATAAGATTTTAGTTTTCATGTTTTTAATATCCTGCCTAACCGGCAGGCTGGTTTATTTGTTGTTGAGGCAAAAAATATGACGCAATAAAATTTCAAGTATAATGCCAGTATACCTTTTTGCCTGTTAAATTCTTTTAACGACTAAAAGTTATTACCACTAACTGATCAGGGAACTTTTCTATTGCAGAAAGAATGTGAAGTTTTTCTTAATTCTGACTTTGCAAATCCTGAAGAAGTATCAGGGTCAAAACATACAGCCAATATTGATAGAAAAAATACTGTTGAAATTATTACTGGTGGCCGGAAAATAATAATCCATCGTAAACTGCGGCTGAATAAAGAATTTTCCTAAGGAATATTCGCCCCTGAAAACCATGGTCAGTGAAAGAGGTTGAAACTTAATCTGGTCGTCCAGGTAAACATTTTCTGTACTGTATAAAACGTTAGAGTTATTACGGATCACCGTAGCATAGGTACTGGAAGATTGATTAAACCCAAATTTTTGCGTGCCACTGGTAAAAGTCAGCTGGGGAGTAAAACGGATATGATCTTTAAAAGTCAGTACATCGAGCCAGTAAAAATCATGACGCACAGAAGTTACCAGGGAAAAATCACTCACCGTTTCTTTTGTATTGATATAGGTAAAGCCCCTTCTGCGGAGCCGCAGATCCTGGATCAGTGATTCGCGTTGTGTATAATCGGTACGGCTACCCCATCCGTAACTCACTGCTATCATCGGACGAATAAACCACTTTCGATACGTGAAATAAGCATAAAGTTCATTCTGAAGTGGTGTAGTATAAAATGGCAACGAATCTTTGGTGAAAAATTTGGTGAATGAAAGACCTGTTGCAAAATTTCTGTTTTTAAAATAATCAAATGATGGAGTTATAGATCCCTGGTAAAAATTCATATTCACACCATCATCTGCCACAGAGCCGGTAGCTGTAATGCCTAATCCGCCCCGGTGGTAATAACCAAGGGTTGGCGAATAAGTCAGTTTTTTTTGTGTTTCAAGGCTCGACCTGTTTTTTTGTTCAAAACTATAATAGCCCTTACCTATTGATAAGCTGGCCATAAAATAATTGTTGGGAGATAATATAGAATCCATGAATGCATCAAAGTCCTGGAAAAGTTCCTCGTAATTCAAGGTGGTATCTATTACAGAAAAATCTTTAGGGGGCGCAATGATAGTATCAGCCGGGCTCTGCTGTGAATAAGCAGTGGCACCCAGCAAAATAAAGGCCAATAGTATAGACCATTTTCTCAGCATCTGGCAGTAATCCGGTATCATGAATATTGGTGGTTCCTTCCCGAAATTCAGTCTTATTCAGAACTTTCGGAAAGCGGCTTTTGGACTAAAAGGGTAAAAGATAGTTTAAAAGTTGTCCATTTACAAGCTCAAAACGAATATTACCCGCAAAATATTGGGAGAAATATAGAAAATTCACTCAATTAAGCTGCAAAACAGTGATTTCAGGTAAAATACCTGTCCGGCCCGGATAACCTATAAATCCAAAGCCCCTGTTGATATACAATTTTTGGTTGGCCATCTCGTATAAGCCAGCCCATTCCTTGTACACATATTGCACAGGGCTCCATTTAAAGCCGGGCAGATCAAGCCCAAACTGCATACCATGGGTATGACCGGCCAGCATAAGATCAATGCCCGGATAGTCTTTTAGCACTTCTTCTTTCCAATGTGAAGGATCGTGGCTCAATAATATTTTGAAAGGGTGCTGTTCTGCACCATCATATGCTTTTTTCAAATTACCATATTTTGGAAAACGGGCTTTGGCGCTCCAGTTTTCAATACCAATTACGGCAATGCTTTCCTTTTTCTGCTTCTCCTCCAGGTGCGCCTTTTCCAATACAATATGTTCATTCATCAGCAACTTCCAGCCAAGATTATGATGTACCTGTTTCAACCTTTCCAGGTTTGCTTCCTTTTCTTCAGCATTTTTCCATTGTACATAGTCGCCATAATCATGATTTCCCAGTGTAGAGTAAACTCCCATCGGCGCTTGCAGCTTATCAAATACATCCATGTAATCTTTCATTTCATCAGCAACATTATTGACCATATCACCTGTAAAAAGAATGAGATCAGGTTCTTCATCCATGATCTTCTGCACACCTTTCATCACTGCAACTTTATTGGTAAAACTTCCTGAATGTATATCAGAGATATGTACAATCTTCAACCCGGCAAAACCAGCAGGCAAATTATCATAGGTAAGTTTGACCCTTTTTACCTGGTATCGGTATTTATTGGTAAACCCATATAGCAGAA
>JANMLJ010000082.1:0-24486 GCA_031372465.1 Chitinophagaceae bacterium
ATTCCTGTTGTCCGTAGTCCTCGGCCGTAGCGGGTGTTCCCTGTTGTCTGTAATGTTGTTCTTCCCTGCCAGATGTCTTCACCGTTTGTCAGCCGATACTTCATTGCCCGGCCTTTATGATTAGTGCGGAAACGATTGCTAATCTGCTCGACGTAATTCTGTCTGAACTACGTAGTACAGCCAGTGCAACAATGCCATCTGACACCCGTCAGGAGAACCAGAATATCCTACTTTTCTCAAACAATATCCTGCAATGATTGTTATTTTTAAAAAGTATGAAATGAAATTTCTATCCCTCCTGCTACCGGTATTCCTTTTTTTGCCCGAAAATGCACTTAAAGTAGCATTCGGAACTTCCGCAAACAGAACCAATACCTGGGCAATTCTTAGCGATAATGTTATGGGTGGAGTATCTGAGGCTCAAATAGAGTATGGTGCCAATTCAGTTATTGTAAAAGGAAATGTTTCCCTGCAAAACCGGGGTGGTTTTGTCTCGATTAAATCTTACTTTGGAAAAATTGACTTGTCTTCCTTCAAAACGGTGAAAATCACTTTCAGATCCAGCAAACAAAAATATGCTTTTACACTCGAGAATAGCCGGAGATGGTACCAGCCTGCCTATAAACATGAATTTAGTGCCAAAGAAATAAATAAATGGGAAACAGTGTTACTGGACCTGAATAATTTTGAAGAAGAAGTAATTGGCCAGCCAACCGGGATGAAAGCAAATAAATCAATACTGGAAACTATTCTCAGAATCGGGATTTCCACCAATGAAAAAAGAGAAGGCCCCTTCCAACTCGAAATTGAATCAATAGAATTTATATAAACAGGGCTTAAAGTTCCAATTACTTTAAATCTATGGCATGAATAATTTCAATTAGTGTAAATTGCGTTTTCATAAAAATTAAAAAAAACAAAATGGCAACAACAAAAATTACGGTCAATAATAACGGATCATTGAAAGTGGAAGGCGATTTTGAAGTAGTAGATAGAAATGGTGGTGTGTATAATTTACAGGGGAGAGAAATTGTTTCCTTCTGCCGGTGTGGTCTTTCAAAAAACAAACCATTTTGTGATGGTTCGCATAACGGACATTTTGAACATGAAGCAATAGCTTTTGATCTTCCGCCTAAGAAAACTGTTTAATTTTCTTTACCAACCAACTTGCAGCTGGTTGAGGAATAAAAGACGTTGGCTTGGATTAATCTCCAGCAATAATTATCAGGTCAACATGATGGCAATATATATTTATGTAAATTACAGGAATAGAAAACAAGCAAACAGTATTTAAAATACATTAGCTATGTTAACAAAAATTAACTGGGAAACGGTCCCAACAGAAGAGGTAAATCCTTCCATGTCCCGAAAAATTATTTCGGGAGAAAAACTGATGATTGCCCGTATGAAATTCAAAGACGGCTTTATAGTACCGCTGCATAACCACATACATGAACAGGTTACCCAGGTGATTGCTGGTTCAATGCGTTTTTGGTTTGGAAAAAATAAAGAACAAACCATGGACTTAAATCCCGGAGATGTGGTAGTAATTCCCTCCAATTTGCCGCACGAAGCATTGATGATAGGTGATGTGGAAGAAATAGATACCTGGGCACCCCCCCGTCAGGATTGGTTGGATAAAACGGATGATTATTTAAGAAAATAAAAAAATATTGCCAGCAAAGCGATGTAAATGGAACTAGGCCTAAAAAATAAAATAGCTTTTGTAGCTGCCTCCAGCCAGGGACTTGGAAAAAGTGTTGCGCTTGAGCTGGCGATGGAAGGTGCCAACGTAATTATTTGCGGTCGTAATAAAGAAAATCTTGAACATACAAAACAAGAAATAGAAAAAATAAGTAAGGGAGAAGTGCTTGCCCTGGCCGGAGACCTATCCATTGCAATTGAAAGAGAGCAGATCATCCAAAAAGCCCTACAGGCATACAACAGCATTGATATTTTAGTTACTAATACGGGTGGCCCGCCAACAGGAAAGTTTGAAGAGCTAAAACAGGAAGATTGGGACAATGCCTACAAAAACCTGCTGCAAAGTGTTATCGGTTTGGTAAATGGTTTTTTACCGGGAATGAAACAACAGGGATGGGGAAGAATTATTTCTATTACATCTATGGCAGTAAAACAACCGGTTAATAACCTGATCCTTTCCAACTCTGTAAGAGCTGCCGTTGTTGGTTTAATAAAAACCCTTTCCAATGAATTAGCTATTCATAATATCACCGTTAATAATGTAATGCCGGGTTATACTGAAACAGAAAGGTTAAAAGAATTAATTGAAAAAAACCCTTCCTTTTCGGCTGCAAAAAGTGAGATCCCTGTAGGACGTTTTGGCACACCGGAAGAGTTTGCTGCAGCCGTTACATTTTTAGCAAGTGAGCGTGCCAGTTATATTACAGGAGTTTCACTGGCAGTAGATGGTGGATGGATTAAAAGTATATTTTGAAGAATAAAAAATAGGTTTTATTTCTTTGCCGCTACCATTTCCATTTTTCCCAACGCCCTGAATTGCATTTCCACTTTAGGCGTTTCGCCTTCATTAAAAAGGCAATCGAAAATGACAGTATGTGTTGCCGGCGAACTAAGCGGAGGAAGATCAGTCAAATGATAGGTTCCTTTTGGCTTTCCGTTTTCATTGTATAAAATCAGGTCCTGCGTACCATCACATACCATACTTTCCCCGGCTTTTAATTCAAGCGGTAAATTAATTTCTGCATAATTATCAAATTGAATTTTAATACCACGTATACCACCCAATTTTCCCGTAATAGTTAACCGGAATTGCAAGGCCTGCTCTTTTGCAGCTTGCTGGTAGGTCCAGGTAGTATGTACAGGCTCCCCCGGTTGCCGTTCAAATTTTTCATGAATAAAAAGTGGTGATAAAGCATATTGATAAAGATTCCACTTCCCTCCTGCTATTTTTTCCAGGTGAAATTCGTTTTTAGGATTCTTTAATTGTTCCTGCTGAATATTACTGAACGCATTACTTGTTCTGGCGGTTTCCCATTCACGAATGGCATCAAGCAGTTGTGGTGCAAGCGGATTATTTCTTAAAGCAGTGGGTCTTGCTACCATCGCAAAGCCGGCATTATATCCTGCTGCACGTGCCAGCATCCATTCCATTTCCGGCATCGTAGTGGTTTCGCTTAATAAATACCAGCCTAACATATGCGGCATATAATTTCTGTAGAACAAGCCCTGGTTATCGATCCGGTATTGCTGCATACTTTCTTTAAAACCCCCGTACCAGGGTTCACCCCAATTGTAATAAGATCCGATATTCCAGAAATACGTTTCACTATTACTGGTGCCCACTATAAATTCATGCTTCATGTTATCATATACATCTTTGGCAAAAAGCTCAGTGGCATAATCACCCTGACCGGAAGCAAGACAACCTTCATGACCATCCAGGTCAAAATGATCAACACCCGTCTCATTAAAGAGGTTTGCCATATTGCGCGCAATTTCACGCTGCATATCCAGATTTGGAAAAAACACCAGGTAAGGATGATCAAACAATTTTCCAACCGTTTCCCCTTTTTTATGTGCTGAAACAGTTGTTCCAAATGCTCCCCGCTGACAATCCAGTAATTTATAGGGTTGCTGACTGCTTACCGATTTATAACGGATAAGTTCCTTCCCGATTTTTACGGTATGCAGGTTATTATTTTTTTCCTGGTTAAAATATTCAGAAGAAGCTACTTCAATTTCTTTTTGTTGCTGATCAATATCCATCATCAATGCAGAAGAACCAGTTACACTCAGTCGTTCATCCGGCACCGGAGTTACATAGGGATCATTAGTATTAATAAAATTCGTCAATGTATGAACGCCAAAATGCAAACCGGCGGCATGTGCTTTATCAACGGCTTTTTTTAATCCTGCTTTTCCATTGGGAAAAGCTGTAGAATCAAGTATATAATGCCCCCAGCTTTGAAAGGGACCTTCGTGATAAAGTGATACAAGACCTGCCCGTTTCGTATAACCGATCATTTCATCCACATCTTTTTCGCCAAAAGAAGAAATCAGATAAGATTTACCAAACAGTGATGATCTTTTAAACCATGTTTTATTTAAAGTAGGATAAGGAAGTTTTTCCGCAAGGGTAATAGCTTCTATCCAATCAAGAGTTTTAGGTTCGGGGCAGATAAATAAAGCGATCTTACTTCCAACAACCGTCTCTCCTTTCATTGGCGGAACCGGCATATTTTTAAATTCACCACCCCATGCATCTACAGTACGCTCACGGTTGCGGTTGATGGTATATGCCTGCAGGCTGCTGCCCCATCTTTGCGGTTTTGCAGCTATCCCTCTTGCCCAACTACTGCCTTCTGTATTTGGATAGTCTCCTCCAATTGTTTTTATAGTAAGCACCTGCATACCAATGGCAATTTCATCATCGCGCACTACACCAATTACTTCACCAATAGTCTTTTTAATGGTAGTGGGAAAAGGGCCCCAGATAATAGCATCAATATTTTTTTCCGGCGTAGCATTAACTATCTCCAGCACCAGGTAATTTTTCTTCAACTGCACTTTAACAGTAATACTAACAGCTGCCAGGTCATATTTTAGATTGATAGTAGCAGCAGATTTATTATATATAACTGATGAAGGCAGGTAATTAACCTTTTTACTTACCACTGTAACCAAGGGGGCAATAGTATCAGCTGCTAAATAATTTTTACCCGATTCCGCATTACTGAGTTCTGTAAAAAATCCTTTTTTATCCAATTTAATTATTACACTGCCTGCAGATAGCTGTACCTGTGCATGAACATTTACGAAAAAAAACAGGAAAAGGGCCGTCATTATTTTTTTTACCCAAGCTGTTATCATTGTAGCTTTATTTTAAGAAAATAAAAATGGAGTCGCCAATAATTCACTTAAAGTAAGCAAAAATTAATTCAATTTTAGAGAGTGTCTTTAATTATTTCTAAAAATTCCCGGTGAATAGCTTTCTTTCAACTTTACAGTTGAAAAGGAATAAACTTTCCTTTCCTAAAATCTATTGCAGCAAGCTATCTCAAATTTCTACCTCTTGTCCCAAAAAAATAACTGCTATAACAAATTATCATAAGAATCTTTCCTAAATTTGATGGAAGACCTGAAGATGTTGGGTTTGCGCCTGTATAATAATATCAATTCGTTTTCACCCTGTTCTCTTCTGCATCCGAAGCTGTGTTCCTGCTTCGTGTTGCTTTCAATTTTTGATTGCCGAATGAATACCGGAAAGACAAAATAATATTCCTGCTATCTTCTAATTGACGGAATTTTACATCGATTGCTTCGTATTTAATAAAGCCGGACGACCTTTCATTATAAAAAACATCGCTGATGTTAAGGCTTAACCTTCCTTTTTTATTCCAGATAGATTTTTGTATGGCAAAATTAAAGGCACCAAGATTATCAAGTGTGATAAACTCCTGAAGGGATTTGGTCATATAGTATCCAGATATTTCAATATTCCAGGTATCAGCAGGCTTGTACGCCACTTGCCAATATGCCAGCCAATTCCATTTGCTTTCGTTAAACTGAGCACCCAGGTAATTAGCTTTGTAATGATTATAGATAAATTGATTGCCGGCATAACCGGTTATTTTTTTACCAAACTCAATCGGAAAATTCAGTTCAAAAGCTACATTTTCATAAGCAGCCAGGTTTTCCGGAGTGGTATAGGTCAAATTGCCAACCTGGTTGGGGGCATCATCAACAATTACATCCTGTTTTTTATTATAGCTAACGGAAAAGAATGGTTGATTTTCATAGGTAATGGAAAATTTATATTCATCTGCCGTTTCGGGCTTTAGCAATGGGTTTCCTCGTGTATAAGTAAGTGAATCCAGAAACTCAATAAACGGGTTCTGTTGCTGAAAGCTTGGCCGGTTTACCCTTTTGCTATATTGCAACACCGTTGATAGTTTATCGGTTACTTTTCTTGTTAGAAATGCAGAGGGAAATAATTGCCAATAATTTCTGTCGAGTACTTTTTGTGATTGACTGTTTCCTTTTGCAATTGTTTGTTCCGCCCGCAGGCCACCCTGGAATTGCCATTTTTTAAGATCGTAGGAGAAGGATGAATAAAGAGCATTGATATTCTCCTGATAAATAAAATCTCTGCTGCGTACATTGTCCAACACCCCTTTCTGGTAAAATGTCAGGTAACTATTAATGGTAGCGATACTGGATTTGGCCCCCGCTTCCAACTTTGCCTTCTTATTAAATGGGTGTTCAAAATCTGCTTTTAATACAACGAACTGCACGGGGTTTTTAATTAACTGATTATTCGTATAGCTTGCACCACCTGGTATTTTATTAATAATATCACTGCTATTGGTCAATTTAAACGTAGAATAATCAATATCTACATTCAGGTTTGTTCCGGTGGTATCAAAGCTATGTTTCCAGTTTACATTACCTGAAAAATTTTTTCTATTGAAAACCTTATTATTAAAAGTTTGAAAACTGCTTAATATTTGTCCCGTAATGGGGTTACTCTGGTAAGTGGTATTTTGTGATTCGCTGCCACCATCCCGAATAAATCCCCTTGCAATAACACCAATTGTATTTTTTTTATCAGCATAGAAATCGGCGCCTATCCTGAAGTTGTGGCTGTTAACATCACTTGGTTCATAATTTTCCTGGAAAAAACGATTGGGCGCAATAATGCGATCAAATTCGCTATACTCAAACCAATTTCGACGAAAAAAACTATATCCGCCATAGAGATTTAATTTTCCTTTTCTGTTATTGATACTAAACCCTGGATTATAGCGGTAGAAATTCCTATCTGCATGAATGTTTGTATTTTTATAGAGACCCATTCCTGTTGTGAATGACACGCTGCCATTGGTGCCGAGGTTGGCATTTCGCTTTAAAATAATATTGATAACAGCGCCACCAGTTGCATCATATTTTGCACCCGGGTTAGAGATAACTTCTATCTTTTCAATATTAGCAGCAGTGATATCTCTCAGCAGTTGAGTTATATCCGTATACTGCGACAATCTTCCATCAATCAAAATAGCAGGTGTTCCTTTACCTACCATGGTTATCTTATCATTCGATACCAGTATTCCTGGTACTTTTTGCAACACTTCGATGGCAGTAGAGCCGGCAGATGTGGCGCTACCTTCTACGTTTACTATCAGCTTATCTGCTTTTTGTTCCAGAAAGGGTTTTGTTGCAATAACAGTTACTCCTTTTAGTGTAGTGACATCAGCTTGAAGAGTGATGGTGCCCAGTTGCACATCTTTATCAATAATTTCTACGGGATTCAAAATTTTTTTATGGCTGATTAAATCAATCTTCACCAGATATTTACCTGCTTTTACTTCTGTAAAAGCAAAATTTCCCTCTTTATCACTCAATAAAGACCTTACAAGCGAAGAATCGTTTTGCTGTAGCAATAGTATGTTGGCTGAATGAACGGGCTTTTGTTTTTCGTCAGTTATTTTCCCAGATATAGTTTGTGCATGCAGAGAAAAGGTGCCAATTATACTCAGGAGCAGTATCGATAATCGCATGTGTTGAAGATTGGTAGTGTAATAAAGCTAAACGAAATGAAAGTAGAAATGTTACAGAAAAAGAAAAATAAATGTTATTTCCTTTCTTTTTTGTGAATTCATACAAACGCTTTTGAACTTCCCGCCAATTTTTAATGAATTGTTTTTAAAGCTTTAATTATAAAAAAAGGCAGCCATCTATATTTGTCAGGCAGCGGGCATGTGTTTAACTAGCATACTGTAGAGTAGATTGTCTTCCAGTCCGGAGTTTTCCAATTTATATAGGCTAAAAAAATGCCATTCAGGGAATTTTAATAAGACTGCATAACTTTATATCCAACAACCAAAAACTTTACCCCCATGGCAGAATTAAAAACCAAAAAAACTGAACTATCAGTTGAAGTTTTTTTAAAAAAGATCCCTGAGGCACAAAAAAGAAAAGATGCTTTCACTATAACAGAACTGATGGAAAAAGCTACAAAAGCCAGCGCTAAAATGTGGGGCTCAGCTATTATTGGCTTTGGCGACCGGCGTTTAAAGTATGATAGTGGTCGTGAACTGGATTGGTTTGTAATGGGATTTTCGCCCAGGAAACAAAACCTGGCCTTGTATATTTTCGGAACAGTGGAAAAGCAACAAGCATTGCTTAAAAAATTAGGGAAACATAAAACAGGGAAAGGTTGTTTGTATATTAATAAACTGGAAGAAGTAGACATGACCGTATTAAAACAAATAATTAATAAGGGACTTGTAAAATAATTAATTCTAACCTGGTTTCTATTTATGAAAAGGGTTAAATAATTTCCTGCCGGTAATATTTTATAAGAATATATACAATTATAAGTTTTTTGTACTTCTTTGAATTATCATGAAAATGCGCATTTAAACCTATTTATACACTTTTCAGGTCTTTTTTTAATAAACCCAACCAATGGTTGGAAAAAAATTACCTATTACCCAAATTAATCAAACATTTACATTGTAAATCTGTTGACCAGATTGGCATACGCTATTATTTAAAATAGATTTACCAATTAATTGAAAAAATGAAAAAAATAATAGTAGTAGCCGGTGGAACCGGAAACCTCGGTGAAAGAATTATCAAGGCATTACTTGCCAAAGGCGCAGAAGTAAGAGTAATCGTTCGTTACGGAAGTAACCCTGAAAAAATTGCAAGGCTGAAAGAGCAAGGCGCAAAAATATATCCGATAAATATGTCAAATGGGGAAGAAATAAAAACCGCCTGTATCGGCGCTTCCTGTGTTGTTTCGGCCCTGGCTGGTTTACGTGACGTAATCATCGATACTCAAAAAAAATTACTGGATGCAGCGGTAGCTGCTGGTGTTCCCCGTTTTATTCCATCTGATTTTTCATTAGATTTTACTACATTTTCCGCCGGTGAAAACCGAAACCTCGATTGGCGGAGAGAATTTCATGCATACCTGGATCAGGCGTCTATTTCAGCTACTTCCATTTTTAATGGTGGATTTACCGATATGCTAACAGGCCAGATGCCGCTGATACTTTTTAAAAAGAAAATGGTTCTTTATTGGGGAAATGCTGACCATCGCATGAGCTTCACTACCATAAATGATACAGCTCTATACACAGCAAATACAGCACTTGATGATTCTTCTCCACGTTTTTTACGAATAGCGGGAGACCAGATCAGCCCCCGGGAAATTAAAGAAGTAGTCAGTGAAATAACCGGTACAAGATACCGGCAGTTTCGTGCGGGAGGTTTGGGACTGCTTAGCACCCTGATAAAAATTGCCCGAAAAGTTGCTCCCGGAGAAAAAGAAATATACCCCGCATTCCAGGGAATGCAATATATGCGTAACATGATAGACGACCGGGCAAAACTTTCTATAACCGACAACAACCGCTACCCCGGTATGTATTGGACAACCGCAAAAGATGTACTTACTGCTCATTTAAAGAAGTAGAAAATAATTAATTGCTAAATCAAGACCGGAGCAGGGATTTAAACTTTTCTCCTGCTAGCTGTAGAATTGAATTTTGCTGATAGCAAAATTAATTCCCGGATAATTCTTTTAGCGCCACAACAAATTGATCCAGTTCCTTCGGTGTAGTGTAAATATTAGGTGTAATCCTGCATCCGTGAACGTTGGCATAATCAATTGCCACCGTATATATTTTATATTTTTTTAATAATGATGCAGCAAGATCAGCTGGTTTCATATCCTTAATACCTACATTGGCAATACCACAACTCCGTTCTGCCTCTGCAGGAGTATTCACTACTACACCCGGCATATTTCTAACTTTGGACGACCAGTAAAGTTGCAGGTACCGCAACCGTTCTTCCTTTCTTTCCCTTCCTATTTTCAAATAATAAGCAATAGCATTCTCAACAGCCAGGTAAGTATGAACCGGGGGTGTTCCAATATGATTCAGACTCCGTATATCATTAACCGGAATATCTTCACTCTCACCCAACAATGGCCATATACCTGAAATATTTTCTTTCTTCACATATAATATACCCAAACCAAGCGGTACACTAAGCCATTTATGCAAACTGGAACCATAATAATCACAATGCAGATCCGGGATTGAAAAATTGATATGTGCAAAAGCATGTGCGCCATCCACCAGCACTTTTACACCTTTGCTGTGTGCCATATCGCAGATCTTTTTGATAGGTAATATCTGGCCGGTAATATTGATCATATGACAAACCATCAGCAATTTCGTTTTCGGCGTGATGGCATTGGCATAAAGATTTACGATCTCCTCATCTGAAGCCGGATGATTGGGAACAGATATTATTTTATTGATGACTCCATGTCTTTTAGCTACCAGTTTAAACATATCCAGCATGGCACCATAATCCTGTTCTGCCATCACTGCTTCATCACCAGCCTGCCAATGTGTACCACCGATTACCAGATCCAGCGATTCTGACGTATTTCTTGTTATCACTAATTCCTCTGCCGAACATCCGGCAAGCAGCGCCAACTTTGCAGCCATGGCTTTATTATCATCAAATCTTTTTGTACGCATGTAATAAGAACCCTGGAAATTTATTTCACGTACATGAGCGATAAATTTTTCTAAGGTTTCCTCGGGAAGAAAACAATAATATCCGTTTTCCAGGTTGATATAATCTGGTTTTATCCTGAACCCTTTGCGAATACCTTCCCAAAATTTTTCATCACTGGCCAATTCTTCCGGCTTGATATGCTCATACTCTTTCACCCACTTATCAATATTGCTGAATGCGGGAACAGCCGCAAACAAAGACATGTTTTTTATAAATGTTCGTTTATCCATATTTCAAGTTACGAATATTTAATATTGTCAGGATGATTTCTACTGAACACCTGCAAGTGCCTCCCTCCGAATCAATTCAATAGCCTCAGCGGTTCTTGGCAACGTAGTACTTAATAACTCATTGCCGCCTGATGTAATCAGGTAATCATCTTCAATTCTTATTCCTCCAAAATCCCTAAAAACTTCTAATTTTTCGTAGTTAATAAATTGCGTGAGTTTTTTTTCTGCAGCCCAAATATCCATTAATTCGGGTATGAAATACAGACCTGGCTCAACAGTTAGTACATATCCGGGCTCCAGGGCCCTTCCTAACCGCAAACTCTTTAATCCAAATGCCGTTCCTTTTTTTAATTCAGGTGTATAACCAACATATTGTTCACCCAGGTTTTCCATATCATGCACATCAAGCCCCATCATATGACCAAGACCACACTGAAAAAATAATGTATGAGCTCCCGCTGCCGCTGCTTCTTTTGCATCACCCTTCATCAAACCTAATTCCTTTAATCCTTCAATTAATTTTTCGGCCGCCAATAAATGGATATCCCTGAATAATATGCCGGGTGCTAATGCGGCAGCAGCAGATTGTTCAGCATGTAAAACTATATTATAAACTTCTTTTTGTAACGTAGTAAAAGCAGCTCCCACCGGAAATGTGCGGGTAAGATCACCTGCATAATGCATCGCTGTTTCCGCACCGCAATCCAATAATACTAATTTACCTGCCGGCAGTACTTTGTTACTATAATGGTTATGTAATATTTCGCCATGGGTAGTTAGAATAGTGGGAAAAGAAAGTTTTCCACCACCACCAATGGCAACCGCCTCCACCAACCCGGCAACCCAGGCTTCTGTTAATCCTTCCCGGCTGGTTTGCATGCCTTTCAGTTGCATGGCTTCCGAAGTGACAACTCCTTTTTTAATTTCTTCCACTTCTTCTGAAGTTTTAATGGAGCGAAGCGATACAATTGCTTTGATGAGATTGGTTGATACCAGCTCAGCAACACTATTTAAGGGAACAGATAATAATTGACTTAGTAATTGCGTATGTTCCGGACGGTAAGGAGGTAAGTAATGAATAGGTTGTTTAGCGTTTTGAAATTTTTTAATAAAATTTTCCAGCTCTTTAAACGGCTTTGTTGTAGTATATCCTGAAAGCTCCGCCATTTCCTGTAAGGAAGGCTGACGGCCATTCCAGATTATATCTTCCACACCTGAATCATCCCCAAAAATAATTTCAACATCATTATCAATATCTATGATAGCAGACAGACCAGGCGTATCCAGGCCGGTAAAATAAAGGAAAGTACTGTCTTGCCGGAAAGGATACCAGTTGTCTTTATAGGACATACTGCTCTGTTCATTTCCAATAAGTAAAATAATACCATTGCCCAAAAGGCTTTTAAGCTGGTTTCTCCTGTTGCAATACACCTCTTTGTTAAACATTGTTGATTTATTTAAAGTTGACAAGCTATTTATTATAGAAAAAATATTCTTCCCAGGCTTGTTAAATTTAGCTATTAATTAAATGAGCTTTGAAGTTACTACTGAAAAGTATAATAAAATCGATTGGTAAACCTTAGACAACAAATTAAGACTGTTTGAAAAATTATCCGATCAATAAAAATAAATCTTGAAGCTTATTATAGCTTTTTCATCCTTGCCTGATCCCTTTTTCGCTGTTGATTGATAACTATAGTAAGAAATTGGACAGTTGTTCGTCATCTGATGTTTACAGCACAATCAAAGGCTATTAATTTACTGCAATGAAAAAACAACAAGTATTTATTTATATATTTAACAAAATGAAATTATTCAGACTTATTAAATTTATAGTTTGCTGCGCTGTTTTACTTTTATGGTTTACTATTTTGTCCGCACAGAGCAAAGATTCAGGTACAACAGAACGCAAAAAAATCATTGTTACCAGTTCAATTGACGGAACTGCACAACCTTCGTATCTCTATTTGCCAGCTACTATGCAGGCGGGGAGAAAAATTCCACTGGTGGTGCTACTTCATACATGGAGTAATAATCTTGAACAACGCTTTAAATCACTGGAAGAGCAAGTGGCCAACAGAGACTGGCTTCTTTTAGAGCCGGATTTTCGTGGTCGAAACGATCACCCCGAAGCTTGTGGTTCTATTCTTGCACAACAGGATATTCTCGATGCTGTTGCCTCCGTGAAGAAAAATTATTCCATAGATAAAAACCGTATTTATCTGGTTGGCTTTTCGGGTGGTGGTTATCTAACTATGCTAATGACGGCATTATACCCCAAAAACTGGGCGGCAGCAAGTGCCTGGTGTGGAATAAGTGACTTAACCCAATGGTATGATTTTCATAAAAGCGACCAGTATGGAGAGATGATGCGCAATTGTTTTGGCGGGGCGCCGGGTCAAAGTGATTCTATCGGACTTCAGTTTCGCAACCGTTCACCCATAACCTGGCTTTCAAAATCTACCCCTGTTCCTCTTGATATTGCTGCCGGTAGACGTGATTCCATTGTGCCAGCCGGACATTCAATCAGTGCCTTTAATATGTTGGCGAAGGCTAGTGGTTTGCCGGTTATCAGTAAAGAAGAAATAGATAAGATCTTGGGGCCCGATACATCAGCTTTTCAATCAATGGGAAACCAAATCTTTACAGATTCGATTTTAGGAAGACGTATTTTTTTACGAAGACAAGAAGGAAAATATAGAATTACCATTTTTGAGGGAACACATGAATGGGTGCCGGCTGCTGCCATGCAATGGTTTGATAGATATATAAAAAAAAGAAACCGGAAATTGAACGAAAACTGACATTCGGTTAACTTACTCTGCTCCCGATCTTTTAAATTTATCACAAATCATCAGGAGTCTAAAAAGAACAATAGCTGCATACCTTGCACTGAAATATTTGAGATCGTAACAGGCTGATACAAATTGGAATTGCTCATTCGTACTTAACTTTATAATTCAAATCTGAACAATGGGAAAATTGCACGACTTTATCAAACCCGCTCACAAAGAATTTATAGATAAGCAACATATATTTTTTGTTAGCACAGCACCTTTAAGCAGCGAAGGCCGGGTCAATCTTTCACCAAAAGGTCTGGATTGTTTCAATATATTATCAGAAACCCAGGTCGGTTATATGGATTTAATAAGCAGTGGCAATGAAACCTCTGCCCATACCCTGGAAAATGGACGCATTACTATTATGTTTTGCTCTTTTGAAGGCCCCCCTCAAATTTTACGATTGTATGGGAAAGGGTTTACCGTATTACCCGGTTCATTAGATTGGGAACAATATGCCCCTCACTTTAAACTTTACCCAAGTACAAGGCAACTAATCATTGCCAATATTGATTTAGTACAAACCTCCTGTGGTTTTGGTGTGCCTCTTTTCAACTATACAGGGGAAAGAGATATTCATTTTGAATGGGCCTCAAAAAAAGGAGAAGATGGTTTAGCAGAATACCTTCAACAAAACAATCTTAAAAGCCTGGATAATTTGCCAACAAACTGGGGATTAAAAACTTAAAGACAACAACGAATGCTGGAGCAATGAATCCAAAAATTTTATTGGATGGGTAATTTTTCTTAAAGTATTCAACCTTCTATCTTGTGCCTTTGTATTAGCCTTGTACCTTGTACCTTGCACCTTGTTCCTTGCACCTTGCCCCTTGTACCTTGTACCTTGCACCTTGTACCTTGTACCTTGCACCTTGTACCTTGCACCTTGTACCTTGCACCTTGCACCTTGTACCTTGCACCTTGTACCTTGTACCTTGTACCTTAAACCTTGTTCCTTAAATCTTGTACCTATTAACTAAATTTGCCGGGTGATTCTCCGCTCAATAGAAATAGTAGGCAGCAGCTTTAAAATGGCCTTGCAGGAATTATGGAAAAACAAACTCCGTACATTTCTGTCCTTATTTGGTATCACTATTGGTATCTTTTGTATTATAGGTGTGTTGGCGGTTGTAAACAGCCTTGAACAAAATATTCAGAACGAAGTAAAATCACTGGGCACTAATACAATTTATGTAGACAAATGGGATTACAGTGCAGGGGGTGGCCCGGATTATCCCTGGTGGAAGTTTATAAACAGGCCGGTACCTAAGTATGCGGAAATAAAATACATAAAAGAAAGAACAGCCGGGGCTAAATATATTGCCTTCCGTAATAAAATTATTGGGAATGTTGAATTTAAAGCCAACATACTTTCCAATGTAAATATCTATGGAGTCAGCCAGGATTTTAATAAGATACAACCTATCGAACTAATAGATGGCCGCTTTCTATCCGATGCAGAATTTGACAGGGGTACTAATACAGTAATTATCGGCTTTGATGTAGCAGAAAAATTATTTAACAATGCTGATGTGGCGGTTGGTAAAGAAATTTCCTGCCGGGGTAAGAAGCTTCAAATCATCGGGGTAATAAAAAAACAGGGTAAACAAATGATCGGTGGCTGGGATTTTGATCAGAGTTTACTCCTCGCTTATAAGTTTGCACGGAGTATTATGAACGAACTTAAAGCCGATCCCCTGATAATGGTACAAGGCGAGGATAATGTATCCAGTAAAGCATTAAAAGATGATCTCACAGGAACAATGCGGGCTATTCATAAATTGACACCAACAAAAGAAGATGACTTTACTTTAAATGATATAAACGATTTCAGCGATGCCATCAGTTCCTTATTTGTCGGTTTAAATCTGGGTGGCTGGGCCATTGCGGCTTTATCATTAATAGTTGGAATGTTTGGTGTTGCCAATATTATGTTTGTAACAGTGCGGGAAAGAACAAGCCAGATTGGATTGAAAAAAGCTGTTGGTGCCAAGAACAGGGTGATACTGGCAGAATTTCTGCTGGAATCTGCCTTTCTTTGTATCATCGGCGGATTGATTGGTTTGACGCTGGTATTTCTGCTAACAAAAATATTGAGCCTGGCACTTAGCTTCCCGGTTTTTATCTCTACCACATATATGATCCTTGCTATAGTTATTTGTATCGTTGTTGGTGTATTGGCAGGTTTTATTCCGGCATTGCAGGCAGCCAAGATGGATCCGGTAGTTGCGATAAGAAGTAAATAAAAACCCCAAACTCCTAAAGGGGATTTGCAAGACTCCGTAACTTCGCCATCTCATTTAATCATATAAGTTGTCAATTACAATTCTCGGCATAGAATCTTCTTGCGATGAAACATCGGCAGCGGTTTGCATAGATGGAAAAATATTATCCAACTTTATTGCAAACCAAACAGTCCATGAAAAATATGGAGGCGTAGTTCCTGAATTAGCTTCCCGGGCACATATGCAGCATATTGTTCCGGTCGTAGATAGTGCTTTAAAAACGGCAGGTATTGAATTGTCAGCTGTGAATGCAATTGCCTTTACCAATGCACCCGGACTTATTGGCTCATTGCTGGTAGGTGGAGGGTTTGCTAAATCATTATCGCTGGCCTTAGATAAACCATTAATTGCGGTACATCATATGCAGGCACATGTAATGGCCAACCTGATTGATGATCCAAAACCAGGGTTTCCTTTTTTATGTTTAACTGTCAGTGGGGGTCATACGCAAATTGTTTTGTGCAAATCTCCCACCAACATGAAAGTGATCGGGGAAACACTGGACGACGCCGCTGGTGAAGCATTTGATAAAACGGCCAAGCTACTCGGACTACCCTACCCCGGCGGTCCATTAGTTGATAAGTATGCCAAACAAGGTGATCCAAACCGGTTTAAATTTCCTGAACCAAAAATAGAAGGTTTGAATTTCAGTTTTAGCGGATTAAAAACGTCTATTCTTTATTTTTTAAAAAATGCAGGAACAAGTAATTTGTTTTCCGCTGCATTTACAGCAACGGAAGAAGAGAAGAGGGCATTCATAACAAACAACCTGGCAGATATCTGTGCTTCTGTTCAACAACGGATCGTTACTATACTTTTAAACAAATTAAAAAAAGCGTCCATAGAAACCGGCATTACAGACAATTGTCTTGCAGGTGGCGTATCGGCAAATAGTGGATTAAGAAAATCCTTTGAAGAATTGGGAAGAATAAATAACTGGAAAACTTTTATTCCCGCTTTTCAATATTGTACGGATAACGCTGGCATGATCGCAATCACCGGATATTTTAAATACCTCGAAGGTCAATTTGCTGACTTGTCTATCAATTCTTCGGCAAGGGCAGCATGGTAATAAAATATGTCTAATCCCTATTTTCAATTCAAACAATTTATCATCCACCAGGATCGCAGTGCCATGAAAGTGACAACCGACGGATGTTTATTTGGTGCGTGGATAGCAGAACAATTAAGAAACAGCATTGCTGGAACCTGTAAACTGCTGGATATTGGAACGGGCACCGGGTTATTATCAATGATGTTGTCGCAAGAAAATAATATAATTGTTGATGCTGTTGAAATAGATAAAGATGCTTTTGAACAGGCAAAAGAAAATGTGGCTGCTTCCCGTTGGAACGATAGCATACATGTTATTCATGCTGATGTAATGAATTTTGAATCCGGCAATAAATATGATATTATCATCAGCAACCCGCCCTTTTATGAAAAAGAATTGAAAAGCGCTGATACCAGGAAGAACCTGGCCCATCATAATGATGGTTTATTATTTCCCGGACTTTTACATATTATTAAAAAAAACCTGAAGCCGGATGGTAGTTTTTACCTGCTGCTGCCCTATAAAAGACATGAAGAAATAAAAAACCTGTTTGTTGAAAATGAGTTGGCTATTCAGCAACTTACTTTTGTAAGACAATCATTAAATCATGAATACTTCCGTATCATGCTGAAAGGAAAATTAAAGAACTTTAAATCAGCAGAAACAATTATAGATGAGATTTCCATCAAGGATGATAATGACCAATATACTCCGGCCTTTATCAATTTGCTAAAAGAGTACTACCTCCATTTGTAAGACCCTCTGTGTAACTCATTTTCCTTCATACCGCTGTGTTAATTTTTTCAACACGGAGATACAGCGTTGTAAGAGTTACACGGAGGTTATATTCGTCCTACTGAATAATCTTTTAAATAGTCAAAATGACTGGTCAGGTTTCCGTCTTTCGCTATCGTTGCCCGGTCAAGAATTGCTGATCCATTTCCAATTAAATCTTCGAGTACGTGTTTGATCAGTTGTTCACCAAAATAGCGGCTTGCATCTCTGGGCAATTCATTCGGCAGATTACCTACGGCCATTATATCAATTGAATGTTCCAGGTAAGGAGCTGTTTTTTTCAGGGTATTTCTATCTACGCCGTAAACGGGGTCCTCAATTGTTTGATCACCCAGGTTTATTGGAACTGATCCGTTGGTATCATCGGTGATATCAGCAATCGTCCTGATGATAAAATTCTCTCCTTTTACATCCTCTTTTTCAAATAAACGGGGAACATTTTTTTCCCAATACACACCGTTCATTAAAATATCGGTCTGTTCTGCATAAGGCAGAAACTTACACGCATATTGATCCGGATCCTCATGAAATTCCATCCGCATATACTTACCGGTAGTTTTGTTGCTATACAATTCTGCTCCTTTTAATTGCGTATAAACCGGGTAAGAAAATCGTCTTTTCAGGTACTCTTCAGGATCTACTTCATGTATGCCCATAAGGTTCATTACTTCTAAAACACCATGGGCCACTCTTCCCGATCCAGCCACTGCTATTTTTACATTTGGCAATCTTAGTCCAAAATAATTGTGTATTAATTCTCTGAAACTGCGTTGCTTATAGACTCTATCTAATTTAAAAAGTCCGGTCCTATTCCCATAAGCCATCATTCCATTATGTGCACCTACTACCCCTGCAAAAAATCCAAATCCAATAATCCGCTGACCATCTTCATGCTCCAGGCATTCAAAATCAATCAACCTTATTTTTTTGTCTATCACTGCTTTTAACAGCGGCTGATTATGAGGTTGTTTCTTTTTGGTGTGGGAAAAAAAGAGATAAGTTTTTCCCGGTATCAGCAGATCAACCGGTACTTCTTTTATTCCCAGAAAAATAGCACAATCACTAATGTCGTCCATGATTTCAACGCCTGCCGACTGGTATTCACGATCCGAAAAGCATCGATGCGGTGATGATTGTACAACAAGTTGAATTTGCGGAGCATTCTTATGTATCCACTTACACTGGGCTGGAATCAGCGCCACCCGGTTATCTGCAGGAATTTTACCTTCCCGAATTAGCCCAATTTTTATCATATAGCAGTTTATCGTTACCTGTGATGGCAAAGTTGCCGTTTAAAACCTTTCCAAACAAACTCATTTCAATAGCAGTATATATTATCTGAGTAAAGATTATTCCAGATCGTTTACCATTGTCAGAACTTACTCTTTCCGGAAATTGTAAGAACTATTCAGGCACAAAGAAGTAGAAATGATGTCATTCATTAATCTTAACGTAAGTTTTATATAAACAAAGTTACATTTCATATTTCCGGAAATGCTCCATAAACGGTATATCACGGATATCAGTGAGTAATTATTATTGCCAATTAATCACCAGCGGTTAATTTTGAGAAGCTTTTGATCTACCCAACATGCAAAAATTCCTGATTTCCTTTTTATTGCTTGGTTTAATACTCTTTTGTTTTTCACAAAACCAACAGAAGTATGATATTATTTCATTAAATAAAGCATATTATTCCGCCAATATTTTATTTCAGCAGGCTGAAAAACTTTCAATTGCCGCTGGTGCAAATGAACCATTACAGGCAAAAGCAGGCCAATCCTACCAGCTTTCACTGGTTGCATTTGCCAATTTATTACCGGAGTTGGAGAAAGCAGGAATAGATTCGCTGTCTTTCATGGTGAGAATAAAAACAGGCTTTATCCAATATAAACTTGACAGAATCCCTGAAGCCAAAATAAATTTTCTCCGGGCATTTGCCTTAAAGAAAAAACTCCCTGCAATCGCGGATTCATTATTATTCATCCCTTATTTGTGCACCGGAGACATTTACAACTTCGAAAATCAATTTGATTCCGCATTATTCTACTACAAAAAAGCAGCACATCTTAATGACACCTACCAACAATCATTACATCAATCGAACCTTTTGTATAACAAACTTGGAGCGATGTATACTGAAACAGGCAATTATCAGCAGGCAAGAATTTATTTCGAAAAAGGAATTATACTGACAAGCCCGTTAGAAAAAGAAGTGATAAATAACCTGAAGTTAAACGTTGCTTCCTTACTGGTAAAGCTGGGAAAAATTGATTCAGCAAAAGAATATTATGAAAGCCTTTTACCCGCTGTTGATAAGGAGAACGAAATTTATCACAATCTCGGTATAATCAGTATTAATAAAAAGGAATATAGTAATGGGATTGAATACTTTAGAAAAGTAAATTATATCAACGATAAAAAAATTATAGACCTATTTTACCAGTATGGTGTAGCTTTTGGAGAACTAAATAAAATTGATTCTTCCGAATTTTATCTGCAAAGAGCTATCGCTGAAAATATTAAGTGGAACGGGCGAAAAAAGAATATTCAGCTAGGCCTGATATTGAAATACCAGGGAGATGAAATGGCAAAACAACAATTATTTAAAGAAGCAATTGCCAGCTACCAACAGTCAATTATGCAATTCCAGCATGATTTCAGGGATGCCGACGGCTATATTAATCCCTTGCAATTCACCTGTGCCTTTTCTTTTATCAATTTATTTAATTCGCTCACCGCAAAAGCAGCTGCTTTTGAAAACTGGTACCAGCAGGAAAAAGATATAGGCATGCTAAAAGCATCGTTGAACGCTTATCAGACTGCCTCCAAACTGACAGCATATGTTGAAAAAACCTACAATTCGGATGAAGCCAGGTTATTTTTTGGCAAAATAAAAAACAGCAATAACAGTCAACCTATTGATGTATGTCTGTTATTGTATGACCTGACTAAAAAAAGAAATTACCTTGAAGATGCCTATTTATTTGACCAGAAGCACAAAGCGTCAATAGTTGCTTTACATATTCTGGAAAATAAACTGAGGAATGAATCGGACAATACAAACGAATTTCTTCAGCTTGAAACAATACTAAAAACAAACATTACCCGGCTTTCGCTTAAAGCAATTTTGCTAACGGATAGTGTTGAGCTGACGATCATTAACAATGCTATAAAAGATAAGGAAATCGAATTAGGCCGGTTACAGGAAAAAATAAATAGCGAACCTGATTTGCAGCAGGAAAGACCATTAGCGCAAATACCCACCGTAAGCCAATTACAAAAAAGTATTGATAATACAACAGCCCTTATCTCCTTTCGTCTTACTGAAAATGAAATGCTGACACTTTTGATAACTCCCAGCAGATTTGAATATAGCAAAACAAGTATCAATAAAAATTTCTTTTCCGCACTCGAATCATTTAAAATGGCCCTTTATTATACCCCCGCAGACCAGCTATACAATGGCACCAAAGCTGCTATGAACTTATATGAAAAAATCATTTCCCCGATCCAATCCAAACTTTCACAGACAAAAAGGCTGATTATAATCCCGGATGAGAAACTGAATAACCTGCCATTGGAAGCATTACAGGATGAAAATAAAAAATACCTTGTTGAACGTTTCTCCTTTCAATATCAATACTCAGCTGCTTTGATTGGTAAAAATAAAAAATCAATTTACAAACCCGGTACATTATCATTTGCGCCATTTGCTACAACTGGTTATAAAGACTCTGCCGGTAATTTTTTAAGCCATTTACCGGCATCTATTGATGAAGTTGCCAATCTCGAAGGAATAGTTTTTGCCGATTCAACTGCTACTAAAAAAAATTTTCTGCAATCAATCAAACGATTAAAAACTATTCACCTGGCAACACATGCAACTATTAATAATGAAGAACCGGCCCGATCATTTATTTCTTTTTATCCGGGCAATACAGATAATAAATTATATGTACATGAAATTGCTAACCTGAATCTTGACTCAACGCAATTAGTTATTCTCAGTGCCTGCGAAACAGGAAATGGAAAATCAATGAATGGTGAAGGACTGATGAGCCTATCCAGGGCTTTTGCTTTATCAGGTTGCCCAAATATAATTACCACTTTATGGAAAGCCGATGACAAAACTACATCATACCTTACCCAACAGCTGCATTACTACCTTGATAAAAGATATACAAAAGACAAGGCCTTGCAGTTGGCTAAACTTGATTTACTAAGCAATGAAGATATTGACCCGGGTTTTAAAACACCTGATTACTGGGCCCAGCTTCTGTTTATCGGTGATTATGAAGCCAGGCATAATCAATCTAACTGGTGGTTGATAGGCATAACTATTTTGGTAATTGCTTTAGTTTACACTTTCATAAAAAGAAAAGCGATAATGGCAAGATTCAAAAAGGTTTAATTCCTCTGGTTTTCTTCAAATGCTGAATTTCTTTTTACTTCCATTTTAATGTCGTTTGATTATTGGCAGATGTATTAAAAACAGGCTTCCATTCAATTAGCGATTAATTCGTAGATTTGAACGTTAAACACCCGATGGAGAGCCCAACCTACTAATTATTTTTAAAGACTAAAGCATGATTGTTATTGAATGGCTATGAACTATTTTGAATTGTTTGAAATACCGGTGCAGTTAAAAGTGGAGAAAGCTTCGTTGCCCCGTAAATATTTTGAGCTGAGCAGAAAATATCACCCGGACTTCTTTGTAAATGGGTCAGAAGAAGAAAAAGCAACGGCACTTGACAAATCAGCCATGTTGAATAAAGCCTTTAAAACATTTCAACACCCGGATGAAACGATTAAATATGTTTTACAGTTAAAAGAATTGCTGGAAGAGGAAGAGAAATACCAATTGCCTGCAGTTTTTCTGATGGAAGTAATGGAAATAAATGAAGAATTAATGGAGCAGGGACAAAATAAGTTCTTACTCCCCAACCTTGAATTAAGAATAACACAGCTACAAGAAGAAATTTATGAACCTGTTAAAGAAATTGTGGAGGGCTATCAGGAAGGTATTACTACCGAAAAAGAATTGTTGCAGGTAAAAGAATACTATTTCAAGAAAAAATATTTAGCCCGCATACGTCAGCAAATGAGTGGAATGGCTTAATATTGCACCCCTATATGAGTTTAGAGTCGGGAGTCTGGAGTTATTGACATCAAACTTTTAACTACTCACTTTGAACAAAAAAGCCCGGGTGGCGGAATTGGTAGACGCAGCAGACTCAAAATCTGCCGTTCGCAAGGATGTGCTGGTTCGATTCCAGTCCCGGGCACAGAACCTCATCAAGCAGATGAGGTTTTTTTTGTTTAAATAATAACATAATTTTTTAATATTTAATGCCGCGTATTAATAAAATACTGGCATTCTCTTTCTTTGTACCTTACCTACCAGAAATATCGCGCCAAAATAATCATCAATGAAAAATGTTTTTTATACCCTCTTTGCCTTAACCCTATTTTCCAGCAGCAAATCAATGGCTCAGCTAGCCACCCCTAAAATAATCGTACCACTGGGAGGGAACTCCTGGGTAACAGTAAAAGCAAATAACGGAGAAGAAGAAGTAACTGATATGGGATGGGAGAACTGGGAGCACGCAGAGGCCGTCTGGAGCACTTATATCAGTGTTCAAAAAACCGGAATTTTGAAAATAGCCGCTTTATTAAATGTTCCTTCCGGGGTATCTAAAATTAAATGGACCATTAATGGTGTAAGCAAGACCGTTACAGCTAAAGGATCTGCTACCAAAGAACTTGAAATCGGCCAATGGACTATCACAAGACCCGGATATATAAAAATAGATGCACAGGGAATCAGTAAAACAGGAGATTTATTTGCTACTGTTAGCGAACTCCGTTTGACAGGTACGGCCACCACTGGTCAAACAGCATTTGTAAAGAATAATGATGACAATTATTTTCATTGGGGACGACGTGGCCCTTCCGTGCATATTAATTATGATATTTCGGCGGTTGGCGATGATATTGAATGGTTTTATAGTGAAATAACGGTGCCAACCGGCAATGACCAGATCGGCTCTTACTTTATGGCAGATGGTTTTGGAGAAGGATATTTTGGTATGCAGGTTAATTCAACAACAGAAAGAAGAATATTGTTTTCAGTTTGGAGCCCATTTGAAACCGACGACCCAAAATCAATACCTGCCGATAAAAAGATCATACTGCTTAAGAAAGGTGAGAACGTTTATACCGGGGAGTTTGGCAATGAAGGATCAGGTGGTCAAAGCTATTTGAAATATAACTGGATAGCCGGGCAAACCTATAAGTTTCTGCTGCAGGCCAAACCGGTGAAAAATAATTACACCATGTATACGGCTTATTTTTATGCGCCTGACAAAAAGAAATGGTTATTGATCGCCAGCTTCAGCCGTCCGGCCACCAGTACCTATCTGACAAACCTTCACTCCTTTCTCGAAAATTTTGAACCGGAAACAGGATTTATTTCGCGTAAAGCATTTTACCATAATCAGTGGGTAAGAACAAAGGCCGGGAATTGGAAAGCTCTCACCAACATGCTATTCACCGGCGATGCCACTGCTAATAAAAATTACCGGCTTGATTACAGTGGTGGTGAAGAAAACGGAAAATTCTTTTTACGTAATGGTGGTTTCTTTAACGATAACACCAAATTAAAAACAAGGTTCTCCATTCCCGCACCATTG
>JANMLJ010000131.1:0-3265 GCA_031372465.1 Chitinophagaceae bacterium
ACCCGGTATGGCTTTATGACCACGATAACTACTTTCAATATAGGCATCTGGTACACCGGGCATAGTGGTGTAACGCATATTCCAGACAAAACGATTCAGTCCTTTTGATTTTGATAACACCGGTTCTGCAGAAGGACCACCATCATATTTTTTATATGTACTGTCCTTTTTTGAACTAAATGTATTTACAATGTTTCCAACTGCATCTTTTATTTCCAACGTAAGCGCAATGGAATCTTTAGGATCGTTAAGTTGGTAATAAATAACGATCCCCGTTGATGGATTTACACCACGCGAACTACCTGCACCGGTAAATTCAGCAGAAGATTCATCCAGTTCACTTGAACCATTTATCAGGTAGGCCGGCGAAGGTTTAAAGATTGTTGCAAAGGAACCCCCTGTAACTTTAGAAGTAGCCGTCATTACTTCTCTTTTATATTGACGGATCAAACTCAGGTCATCCAATATCCAGAAAGCTCTGCCAGAAGTAGCAGCAATTAAATTTCCCTTATGAATACGCAGATCGGTGATAGGAGTAACGGGCATATTCAATTGAAATGATTCCCAATTTTTTCCGCCATTCCAGGAAATGTAAATTCCTGTTTCTGTTCCGGCATATAATAGGTCTTTTCTTGTATCATCTTCTCTTACTACCCTTGTAAAAGCTCCGGCAGGAATACCATTGGTAATATTTGTCCAGGTTTTTCCGTAGTCGGTGGTTTTATATAAAGCGGGTGAATGATCATTGAATTTATATCTTGTTGTAGCAATATAGGCGGTAGCATTATCAAATGAAGAAACTTCGATAGAATTAATAAGGCATTCCTTCAGACCGGCAGGTGTTATATTCTGCCAATGTGCTCCGTTATCGCGGGTTAAAGAAACAACCCCATCATCACTCCCGGTATAAATCACCCCTTTTTCATTAGGAGATTCTAACACGTAAGCCAGCGTTCCATAATTCTCTGCCCCCACTGCTTCATTCGTATAAGGGATACCAGGTTTACCCTGTTTCTCTTTTTCATTTCTTGTTAAGTCGGGAGAAGCTTCAGTCCATGTCTTACCCATATCCGGAGTTCGTAATAAATATTGAGAGCCATGATAAAATACATTGGGTTCATGTTTGCTCCATATGATTGGTGCATTCCAGTTAAACCGGTATTTCATATCCTTCGCATCACGCGTCAGGTATTGAATAGGTGCTGCCATAATATTAGTACCGGCTTTTGCTTTGGTATTTAAAACTTCAATGGTACCCTGGTAACTTCCCCCTAAAACAAACTGCGGATCATCCGGATTAAAAGCAAGAAAAGCACTTTCTCCTCCGGCAGAATAGGTCCAGCTTGATGTACCAATACCACCACCACCGGGTTCTCTGCTGGCTATTTTTACAGAACTATTATCCTGCTGACCTCCATAAATATTGTATGGAAAAAGGTTATCCGTATTAATTCTGTAAAACTGTGCGGTTGGTTGATTATCCTGGCTACTCCATGTTTTTCCTTTGTTAAATGTTATGGCAGAACCTCCGTCATCAGAAATTATCATATTATTGGAATTGGCCGGATTGATCCAAATATTATGATAATCACCATGTGTGCTTGAAATATTTTCCCATGTTTTGCCTCCATCAATAGAACGAAAAGCGGATGCACTCATTACATACAATACATTTTCATTAGTAGGATCAGGAAATAGTTCAATATAATACCAGGCCCTTTGTATTAAATGATTATCATCGGAAACCTGGCTCCAGTTTTTGCCTGCATCAGCAGACATATAAAGCCCTCCTTCTTCTTTTTCAGAGTCGCTTTCAATCAGGGCATACACTTTTTCAGAATTAGAACGGCAAACTGCGATGGACATTTTGCCCATTTCTTTTGGCAATCCTTCTTTCATTTTTTCCCAATGTTCACCGGCATCCGTTGATTTATACAAACCACTTCCGGGTCCACCACTGATAACCTTCCAGGGAAGACGGCCATGCTCCCACATGGAAGCATAAAGTATCATAGGATTATTATTATCCATAGATATTTCAGAACAACCGGTTTTGTCATCAATATACAAAACATTTTTCCAGTTGATACCACCATCCACTGATTTATAAATACCGCGTTCTTTTGAATTACTGTATAAAGCACCCTGCGCTGCCACATAAACGATGTTGGGATCTTTTGGATGAATAACAATACGGGCGATATGCTGACTAAGATCAAGCCCGATCTTTTTCCATGTTTTTCCTGCATCGTTTGATTTATACACGCCATCACCATGATGTGTCATTACTCCACGAACCGCATGCTCACCCATGCCAACATAAACGACATTGGGATCACTTTCTGCTACAGCCACTGCTCCCACTGATCCGGTTTTAAAAAACCCATCAGAGATATTGGCCCAGGTAATGCCCATATCTTCTGTCTTCCAGACACCGCCCCCGGTTGTGCCCTGGTAATAAACAGCGGGGTTACCTACCACACCCGTTGCACAATTAGAACGACCCCCGCGAAAAGGGCCGATCGATCTCCATTTCAAGGGTTTGAAATAACTATTCAGGTCAGTAGCGGAAGAATCTTTTTTCATTTGTCCCGTTGAACTAATGACAAATGAAGAAAAAACTATAAAAAAAAGGGCTTGCTTTCTCATTGATAAAATAATTTAAGATGGAAATATAAATCTTATTTGGAGAATAAATACGGGATTTTTGTTTTGCTGATTTGTGATTAGAGCTAAGCTAGCATAAGCAAATAAACGTTGTTGCCAACGAAATAATTTTTTTTTAAATAATGATCCTTGCCTTTAGGATTAGATCTGAAGCAATCCTTCAAACAAGACGGCAAAGAAAGAGTACCTTTACAAAGCAGGCAATAAAAAAAATTACATGGAATTTATTGATTATTATAAAATTTTAGGGGTTGATAAAAAAGCTACGGAAGAAGATATAAAAAAAGCCTATCGCGAATTGGCCAGAAAATGGCACCCGGATCTTAATCCAACGGATAAAGAAGCCCACCAAAAATTTCAACAGATCAATGAAGCCAATGAAGTATTAAGCGATCCTGAAAAAAGAAAAAAGTATGATCAGTATGGCAAAGATTGGCAACATGCTGATCAATTTGAACAACAACGCCAATCGAAAGGCTCATCTCAATCTGGAGGTGGCCATCAATTTTCGGGTGATCCAGACAGTGATTTTTCCAGTTTCTTTGAATCCATGTTTGGTAATACGGGACGTAGCAGGCAAACAAAATTCAGGGGGCAG
>JANMLJ010000132.1:0-6420 GCA_031372465.1 Chitinophagaceae bacterium
CAATCTTAACAAATGACAATCGACGGAAGTCCTGGGCTAATTCTACACGAATATCATAAAACAGTGCCTCTTCTTTCAACTTTACATCTTTTACAATTCCAACGAATATGCCAGCAGGAAACACAGCGTTATATCCGGATGTAACAACAGTATCGCCTATAACAGGCTGGACGTGTCGGGGCACGTATAAAAGATTTACGGTTCGGGGATCGGTGCCATCCCATTGTGCGGTACCGAAGTTGCCAGTACGTTTTAAAACACTGGATGCTAATGGAAGACAAAGAGTAGACAGGATACAACTTTATATTGAGCCGGGAAAGATAAAAGTAGATGTAAAAGATTCATTAAAATTTGCAAAAGTAACAGGGTCAGAATCTAACAAAGCCTTTGATGCATTTAAACTACTTCAAAAACCTTATGATGACCGGAGCAACGCGCTTAATACACAATACATGGCTTTTAATAAAGACAAAGATGAGGAAGGGAAGAAAAACATTATTAAGGAATTCAATAAATTGGATGAAGAGAAAAACGTCAAATTATTATATCCCTATTTAATGGAAAATCCAAGTTCGCCGATTGCACTCTACGTGTTGGGACAGTACGCCGGTTTTGATATTGATGCAAAAAAAGTTGAGCCAATTTTTGAAAAACTCGCAACTACTATTAAAAATTCACCATCCGGCGTCGCATTTAAAGATAGAATAGAAACGGCTAAAAAAACAGGCGTCGGGGTAATGGCCATGGAATTTACACAAAATGATACATTGGATAATGCGGTTTCATTGTCTTCTTTCAGAGGCAAATATGTGCTGATCGATTTTTGGGCTAGCTGGTGCGGTCCCTGCCGGGCAGAAAACCCAAATCTGGTAAAAGCTTTTCATGCCTATAAGGACAAAGGCTTTACGGTATTGGGTGTATCATTGGATCAACCCGGGAAAAAACAAGCCTGGCTGGATGCAATCCATAAGGATGGATTGACCTGGACACAGGTGAGTGATTTAAAATATTGGGATAATGCTGTTTCAAAACAATATGGCATACGGGGTATACCCATGAATTTTTTAGTAGACCCATCCGGAAAGATCATTGCAAAAAATATTAGAGGGGAGGAGTTGAATACCAAATTAGGTGAAGTGTTCAATAAATAAATTATAGGGCATCTCTAAAAACCTCAAAATAAACGAGCAGCTTGTCAGGCTGTTCCGATAGTTATCGGGATTATCGAAGCCTTATCAGACGTGAGTTTCATCGACATTCAACCTTCGACAAGCTCTCCAAAGGAGTCCCTCGGACAGGCTGACACGTTTTTTAAAGATTCCCTATATAGATAAATAAGAATTTATAAGGGTTGGTGGTAATCCAGTTAAAATTTATTTACAGATAATCTTTCAGATCTTCAGTATTAAGCTTAATATCCTCTCTGAGAATTTTGCGAAGTAGTCCTTTTGGAATTGGATCATTTTTGTGAACAGGAATTGTTGTAATGCGGCCATCTGGATGTTTCATTCTATGATGAGATCCATTGATGCGGGTAAGTAAAAAGCCCATTTTTTCTAACAGCTTTATAAAGTCCTTGCCACTAATAACCGGAAGCTTTTCACTCATGCAGAAGCTGATATTTTAAATTCCATTTCCCTGATACCAATGAACGTGTTATCTTCTTCAATTGGCTGTTCTGCAATGCATATTTCCACTACTTGTTTTAGATTGTTGAGGGCTTCATCTATTGTTTTACCATAGGAATGGCATCCTTTAAAAATAGGACATGAAACGATGAATATGCCATCTTCATCGGTTTCTACTACAACTGGTAAATGATAAGTTTTCATAGTACGAATATACAAAATTTTGTGTAGTTTAAAATAAAGGCAAAAAGGTAAAACTTACACACGTTTAAATCATATTTCGTCTTGCTTTTACTGGAAAAGTATAGGATATCTAACAAATTTATTGTGCATGAAACGGACACTGTTTAAGAACAAAACATAACTACTTCCCGTTGAACTCCCATCCGGAAATCCCAGCCAGCAACTTTTCATTTCCAGTAGTTGGTTTATAAATAAAATAAAGCCAATGCAATTTGCCATCGCTGATTTTTTCCAGTATTATTTTGGTAGTGCTTGCTTGTTTATCTTTTATTGGTAATAATGTTACTCCTTTCCCTATTAGCTTGCCATCAGCTGCATCAATCCTTACTTCAAAAGAAATCCCCGATTGTAATGGTGACTGCCATTCAGTGCTGATAGTAACAGAACCTACATCTGTAAAATCAATACTATCCAACGCAAACCATCCTTCTTCTTTGGGAAGCAGTAAACACTCTGCACCATTCAATTTTCTTTTGGTAAACCCTTTTAGCGTTTCTTTGCCTGTAACAGAAAAATTATTACTGTGCAATACAAAACTATTGTTCCCGGTTAACGCTTTGATATTATTCCCTCCTTTATCTGTGTAACTGGCCGATAAAACCAATACACTTTTGGGGTTTTTGTTTGGAATAACTTCAATACTTCCTGATGAAGGCAACGATTTTTTCATTACTTCTTTTTTGCCCAACGATAATATCCACGTCACCATTTCATTAATATCTTTTTGTGTAAGAGAAGGGTGGGGTGCCATCGCCACTTCGCCCCATACGCCTTTTCCCCCTTTAATGATCTTCTCGCTAAGATAACGGGCAGCTGCTGCATCTTGCTGATATTTCTGACTTACCAGTATAAAAGCCGGACCAATCGATTTCTCCGTTTCTTTATGACAACTTTTACAATCCAGTGTTTGTGTTAGCGTTTTGCCACTTACCAACGCCTGCCCTTGCTGGTGACCCTTAATTGAAATGTTTTTGTTATAGTTATCCAGGTACTCCATAGAAACATACAAGTTGTTTGCTTCTACTTTTGCTGTATCATTATCCTTTACGTTAACTGAATAACTAATAGATCTACCCGGTAAATAAAAAGATTTGTTCCCTCCGGTTTGTTGTATGCTCACTACCGGTTCCTGGTTTCCTGCATAAATAGCAGTAGCCTTGCTTTTGTTGGAAGCACCTTTATTGTCCTTTACTTCAACTAATATTTTATAATCACCGGTTGTTGTGTACGTATAATCTACTTCCGGCATAGTTGTTTCTTTTGTAATGCCATTACCAAAATCCCACACATAGCTCATTTTATTATTTTCAGGGTCAGCAGCATTTACTGTTGCATGAATGGTAAACGGAATTATTCCCGTTTGTGCATCAACGTTAACTGTAGTAATTTTTGGAGCCCTGTTGCCGGAATTGTAATCTATCCGGAATAAACCTGCATCCGCATTTTTACTAAACCACCCGCTACCATATTCAAGGAAATATAATTTACCATCAGGTCCTGTCTCCATATCAATCAGTGAGTTTACCCTGATATCCGCCAGAAAGGGTTCCATTTTGTCAAAGTCGCCATTGGGTAATAACGTTACCGCTTTTATCCATCCTCGTATCCAGTCATAAATGATCAGTTTGCCATTATAATAATCCGGCAATCTTGTTTCTTTTGGAAAAAGATCAGTATAATACACTGGTCCGGCCATTGCATTACGTCCACCGGTACCAACCTGTGGAAAATCACCTGAAGCACCATAAGGGTACCAGATAAATGCAGGTTGCGCTGCTGGTAATTCCTGTAAGCCCGTATTATTTCTTGAACTATTGATTGGTTTCTTTGGGTCATATAGAGGTCCGCTTTTTCCTGTTGCATAATCATATTGATGATACGCATAATTATTGCCTACAAATAAGGGCCAGCCAAAAAAACCTGCTTTGCGAGCCTGGTTTACCTCATCATAGCCACGGGGACCCCTTGTTTCAAAACTATCTTTATCTGCATCCGGGCCCACTTCTCCCCAATAAAGATTACTATTCTTTTGATCTACTGAAATCCGGTAAGGATTCCTGTTACCCATTACATAGATCTCCGGTCTCGTCTTTGCTGTTCCTTTTGGAAAAAGATTGCCTTCCGGAATTTCATAACTTCCATCATCGTTTATTTTGATACGCATGATCTTTCCCCTTAGATCGTTGGTATTGCCGGATGATCTTCTGGCATCATATGGCTCATGGCCGGGTAGATCATTCATTGGGCCAAATCCACTGTTCACATATTTCATCTTTGGCTCATCAAAAGGAGTTGCATTATCTCCCGATGACACATATAACAATCCATCGGGGCCAAATGCAATGGAACCTCCGGTATGACAACAAATTTCCCGTTGTGATTGTACTTGCAGGATTACTTTTTCGGTAATAAGATCAATGGTATCGTTTTTAAAAGTGAATCGCGACAATCGATTGACAGCACTGTCTGCCGGGCTGTAAAACATATACACCCAGTTATTCTTCGCATAGTTTGGATCTTTGGCCATTCCAAGCAATCCTTCTTCTACATTGGAACCATTCTTACTTTTATAATATACAGGTAGAAAGCCAACCTGTTTTACCTGCTTTGTTTCATTTTTATATAATAAAATTTCACCTCTTCTTTGTACAATCAGTATATCAAAGTTGGGTAGTATGGTCATTTCAATCGGTTCAAAAAATTCACCCATTGAAAGCGTTGTTTTTGTAAACCGGTCTTCGTCGGGGGCAAAAGGCGTTTTGGCCTTACCGTAATTAAGTATTTTATTATCACCCATTGCATATTGAAGTCCGCCCAATAAATGCTTTAAGTAATTCTCCTCGGTATAACATTCTTCGGTATGTCCCAGTTCTGTGTAAAAAGAACGGCCACCATCATAATCATGGTACCAGCTCATTGGATGAAAATTTCCATTAGTTCCTCCTTCGTATGAGTTTTCGTCAATGGTGAGCAACACTTTTATATCCGGATTAAGCTTTTTGAAATTATATAGTTCGTCTGTATGTTCCCAGACGGAATCTTTAAAAAAATCAGTTGCCGGAAAATTCTTGTCTTTAATAATAAATCTTGCCTTTTGTGGTTTTGGGTGACCATTGAAATATCCACCTACCAACCTGCCATACCAGCCCCAGTCGTATTCAGTATCTGTGGCAGCATGCACTCCAACAAAACCGCCACCCGCCTGTATGTATCGTTCAAAAGCAGCTTCCTGGCGGCTATTTAATACGTCACCGGTGGTACTTAAAAAAACAACCGCCGCATACTTTTTTAATGAATCTTCATTAAATATTGTAGCATTTTCGCTGGTGTCCACATCAAACCCGTTGGTAGCGCCTAGTTGTTGAATAGCTGCAATACCATTGGGTATGGAAGCATGTCTGTACCCGGCCGTTTTTGTAAATACCAGTAATCGGGGAGGGCCCTTCCTTTTTTTAGTACAGGAAACCAGGAGAATGATACAGGCAATAAGGGCGGTTAAAATGCTTTTTTTCATTGTAAAAATCATGCTGAAAATGTATGTAAGGTAAATGTAACTTAATTTTTAGTAAGACATTTTATACTTCCTAAGAAATGAAAGGGAGCATTTCAAATCCGATAGCTATCGGATGTCGAAATAAATTTTGTATTTACCTTTTCAAAGTTCAGGGTATTACTTCCCCTCCTCGGAGGGGCAAAACATATTTTGGAAAAAAAAATTTTAAAAGGGGTGGGTTATAGTATCCGACATCCGATAGCTATCGGATTTGAAATGCACCCAATGATAGCGAGAACAAAAAACTCCGGGAGTATTTTTAGCTTTACTAATAGTTAAACAAGTAGGTTATTTCGATGTTTTATGGTATTATCGTAATCATGTATTTTTTTGATACGGATAAACATCACTTGCCGCATATTCATGTGAAGTATGGTGAGTTTACCTGCGTAATAAGTATTGTTGAAAGTGAAGTTTTGCAGGGCGAATTACCCCGCAACAAATTAAAATTAGTATGGGTCTGGACTGAACTGCATCGGGATGAGTTAATGGCAAACTGGGAATTAGCAATTAATGGTAAAGAACTGTTTGATATAAAACCTTTGCAATAAATGAAAAAAGTAATTAGTGTAAAGCCACTTGAAAATTATATGCTTCTATTAGAATTCGATTCAAAAGAAATTCGACTTTTTGATGTGAAGCCCTATTTAAATTTTGGAATTTTTACAGAGCTAAAAGACGAACACTATTTTAAGGCTGTTCGTACCAGCCTGGGTAGCATTGCGTGGAAAAACGAACAGGATTTTAGCCCTGAGACACTTTATCAGAAAGGTGTTAAAAATGCCTGATTTGTGAGACTGTCAATCTTTGAAACGTTAACTTTAAAAACCCGCTGTTAAGGAGTTGTCTCCTGTAATGGAGGACTATTCGTATATCTCCTTCCTATGGCCTATAGCAACTACTAAAATGAGGAGTACTTTATCAACTGGTTCATAAATTATTCTGTAATTGCCAACTCTTATCCTGTAAGCGTTTTTATATCCTTTTAATTTCTTA
>JANMLJ010000151.1:0-15085 GCA_031372465.1 Chitinophagaceae bacterium
TATCTCCAGCAAAATCACATTTTCAGGATCATGGCTGCCGATAATTATATCTTTTAACAGCTGAATGTATGATTCCCTGTTGAGCCCGCTCAGGTAGCAATCAAAATTCTCCGGTACCTGATAATGATGCCGGAACACATCATCAATCAATACTTCATAGGCAAAAAGGGTGGGGAAGCCCTGCATTTCTATTAACTGTGGCTCGTATTCACCTGCTTCATTAATACAGATACCAAAATCAAAAGCGATGAAATGGGAGTGTTCATTTTCACCCGGCACCTGCAATCCTTTTGGGGTGGCATTTTTTGTGAGCTCTTTGAAATTCGGATCAACAATAATATCTATGATACTTTCGCAGGCATCCAGTATTTTATCGGTAAAATCCTTTGGTACAAAGATGGGAGTTTCTGCTACCCTGAAATCTAACTGCCCGGGATGAGCAGCAAATAGTTCTTCTAAAAAGGCTTCATACTTTTCTTTGGTGAATGCTTCGTTATATGCTTTTCGAATGGCCGGTATCATAATCTATATTTTGTGAACCGGAAGATAATCAAAGCCGGGGTGGCAACAAAAAAGAAGCAATGTTTTTATGCGTGCACTTCCTGCAATTGTTCAATTGACTCGTTTAAAAAGTTGGGAAGAATATGTGAATAGGTCCAAACAATTTTATCCGGATCTTCCAGATGTTCAAGCATACTGCGTAGTTTATCTTCTCCATGACTTTCGATAACGGTCTTTCTTTTCTCTTCTGTTTGCAGGTACATACTCATACCCGGGGCATCGGCCTCCGGATGAAACTGGGTACCAATCATACTATCATTAAAACGGATTCCCATAATGGCTCTTTCGTAAGGTACATGCGGGCGGCTTTTTTCAATACAAAGAATTTTAGCACCCATTTCAGTAAGTAGCTCATGATTAGGCTGTATTACCTGGTGGTCACGACTGTCTACTCCATAAAAAGGATCACGGAGACCGTCAAAAACAGGTTCATCAATGCCTCCTTCCAGCATATGAATAGGAAAAACACCAAAAGCTGTTGATTTTCTTTTGGATACTAAACCAACATTGAAATAACGACTGGCCAGTTGAAAAGAATGACAAATAAAGAAGATATATTTTTTTTGTGATTTAGAAGGATTTGAATTCCAACGTTTCATTTTATCCAACCAACGGCACCAGGCAATATCCCAGTCTTCAAAACGGCTTAATAATGGATCGCCAGGTCCACCAGATGAGATATAAATATCGTAAGAGGTATCCGGTAGTTCATTTTTTAACCGTACATCAAATTCATCCGAATGCAGGTCTAATTCATTCGTAGCAGCCCACTCTGACAGAATGGTACGTATACAACGCATACCCTGGTTGGCAACGCCTGCATAGAGATCGAGGATGGCTACTTTTACAGATTTTTTTTCGTTCCAACTCATTTAACAAACTTAATGAAATATTAACATACAGACATGTCGTTTTGTTTACCGACTTACCCACAAATGTGGATTAATTGATTGAAATTTAGTGCTTTTTGAATAAGAGGGAAGAAGTAGGCTAATTAATAATTTGTCCGAAGGACTCCTTTGGAGAGGTGCTACGACATTACTGAGCTATGCTGTACATAAAAAATTGTTACTATTCAACGTCATGACTAAAACTGCCACCAAGGCACAAATACACCAAGTTTCACTAAGTAGTTCACCATCCTAAAATGAACCGTTTTATACCATCTTTTATTAGTGGCACTTTAAAGTTTATCAGATAGCCAAGTCGCTTGCCTGTTAATTTCAGATGACTCAGTATTTGTGCTTACCAAACAGGATTTACCGTTTCCAATGCTTTAAGCTCGCAAATAACTAATTCATTTACCAAAACATCTAATCGCAAACCCTCTTTGAATACTATATCATCAAAGACGATGGTGATATCTAATTGTCGTTTTATGTCACAGCCCTCTTAGACAATATATGTCAAAAAAAACTTCATAGACTTTTTCCAAAAGGCCAGGTCCAGGTGTTTTATGAACTACATAAGCGGCATTGACAATCAATTTACCGGTCTTTTCTTCCCTGGCAGATAATTTGATAAAACTCCCTTTGTGCATCTTCCTGTCCTGGTGACTTAGTGGCAAATTGTTTTAAAATTATCAACTGGATAATGATGTGTAATAGCCATAGGCCAAATATACTTCAGCACCTCTCCAGTGGAGCCCTTTGGACAAATTATTAATTAGCCAAGAAGTAGTAAAATATAGCAAGCTGAAGTCTTTCTACCGCATTAAATGGAGAGCTCAGTAAACTATATTAATAAGCCTGGTTCAGGAATATTTTTGTTTCTGATTTTTTATTATACGTGAAGACAACCTGGCTTTCTTAAGAAAGTAAAGAAAACCCCTCGGCTTAAATATTTTCTTATGGTGAATTTGCGAGAAACGAAATTATTTTCTTTCAAACACTTTTTCCCCACCCAGAAAGGTCTTTAGTACTTGTATCCCTAACAATTTTTCAGGTGATTCCTTCATTATATCAGCATCAAGTATTATAAAATCTGCCAACTTGCCTTTTTCTAAACTACCTTTTTCTTTTTCTTCAAAATTGGATTTGGCAGCCCAGATAGTCATACCTCGAAGGGTTTCTTCACGGCTCAAACAATTCTCCATTTGATAGCCGGATGCAGGCCAACCCTTTGCATCTTTTCTTACCACCGCTGCATAAAATGTTTTGAATGGCGAAATATCTTCTACCGGGAAATCTGTACCTAAGGGTATCCAGCCATTCTGTTGCAAGAGTTGTTTGTAAGCATAAGCACCTTTCACTCTATCACTGCCAACTCTGTCGCCTGCCCAATACATATCAGATGTAGCATGTGTTGGTTGCACAGAAGGAATAATGGAGTTTGCTCCAAACAAATTAAAATCGGTTTCATTCACCACCTGGGCATGTTCAATTCTCCAGCGTAAATCATTCTTGCCTTTTAAATAGTTGGCATAAATAGACAATATGGTTCTGTTGCCACTGTCGCCAATTGCATGCGTACACATTTGCCAGCCTTTTTTAGAAATATAATTGGCAACAGAATCAAAATGTGCAGGAGTGCTTAATAAAAACCCTGACCAAAAAGGTTTATCAGTATAGGGTTGCAGCATACAGGCTCCTCTTGAACCAAGCGCACCATCTGCATATACTTTAATGCTTCTTACATTCAACCGATCTGTTTTAATAATGCCATTCTTTTCCAGGTAATCAAAATTCTTTTTATCATCACTCAGCATAACATACAATCTCATTTTCAGATCGCCTTTATTTTGCAATGATTTTATTTTGTCAACTGAACCAAAACTTAACCCACAATCATCGATGGTAGTTAGTCCCATGGCAAAACAATTTTTTTCTGCCGCCTGTAATGCATTTTTAAATTGTTCGTCGGTGGCATCAGGTATTTTTGCAGCTACAAGGCCAACAGCATTATCAATCAGCAAACCGGTAAGGGTTCCCTCCATTTCTTCAATTTCGCCTCCAGTCAACGTATCACCAGCCTTAATGCCTGCCAGATCCAATGCTTTCTGATTAGCAATTGCAGCATGACCATCCACTCTTCTTAATAATACCGGTCTGTCGGGGAACAACTCGTTTAATTGCAGGTTGGTCGGAAAGTCTTTTGTAGTCCAGTCATTCTGATCCCAACCCCGGCCCGTGATCCACCCGTCAGGGTTTGTTGCTGCAAATGTTTTTACTTTTTCAATTACTTCTTCCCAGCTATTGGTACCCATCAGATTAACTGTTTGCAGGCTTAATCCATATCCTGTAAAATGAGCATGAGCATCAATAAAACCAGGGTAAATAAACTTACCACCTGCATCTAACTTTTCTTTTGCGTCATATTTTTTTTCCAGGTCGGCTATTTTGCCGGTAGCAACAATTTTACCATCTTTTACTACCATTGCTTCAGCAGTGGAGAAAGAAGAGTCGACGGTGTAGATGGTAGCATTATAGATTAATAGGTCAGTTTTTTCTTTACTGGTACAGGAGAAAAAAGAAATAACAATAATTGCAAGCAGATAATTCTTCATTAATATTTTTTTAATTGATAAATTTTTCAGGATGTTTTTTATTATGGTCTGTTTTATCCTGAAAGGCTTTTGCTGCTGCTAAGATAGTGGCTTCGTCATATAAATTACCAAGTAGGGTGATACTTAGTGGCGAACCACCTTGATTAAACCCGATAGGCATACAAACCACCGGGTGGCCGGTTAGGTTGGTAATAGATAATTGCCGGCCGGAGAACGAGGGCACTATAAAAACATCATAATCCTTCATAAAATTATTCATGTTTTTGCAAAGATTATAGCGATAGCGATTAGCGTTTATATATTCTACGGCAGGAATTGTTCTTGCAGACCGGAAACTGTTAGGCCAGAAATTCCTGTCCTGCCTTTCAATCAGATCATCGCGGTTAGTTCTTGTCAGTTCATCAAAAGCCGCAGCACTTTCTGCATTTAAAATAATGGTGACCAGATTTACCGGGTACATAGCTGAATCTGGAAAATTAACCGCTTTTACAGTAGCCCCCATGGAGCGATATTTTTCCAGCACTTTCCATTCCGGCGCTTCTGCATTTAATTGCTTGAAATAATTTTCTGCATAGCCAATACGTAATTTTGAAAGATCTGCTTTTCCTGTATAATTAAATGTATGACGGATAGCACTGGGATCATTACCATCGGTACCATGTATGAAGGCATATACAATGGATGCATCCTCTGCACTACGGCATAGAGGTCCTGCTTTATCGAGGCTCCAGGAAAGAACCATTGCTCCATATCTGCTAATAGTCCCAAATGTGGGACGCAAACCAGTTACCCCGCAGCGGGTGGAAGGAGAAACAATAGAACCCAGTGTTTCAGTGCCAATGGCAAAGGGTAATAATCCTGCTGCTACGGCTGCGGCTGACCCTGCAGAAGACCCGCTGGAGCCCTGTTTAAGGTTCCAGGGATTTTTTGTTTCACCACCAAACCATTTATTGTTATTGGCCAACGCACCCATGGATAGTTTGGCACATAAAACAGCACCGGCCTCTCTTAATTTCCTGTACACATAAGAATCTATATCCAGTACCTGATCTTTGTAGGGGGTACTTCCCCAGGTTGTTTTATATCCTTTAACTGCAAACAAATCTTTTAATCCATAAGGAATACCATGTAATGGTCCCCGGTAGATGCCTGCTTTTATCTCCTCATCTGCTTGCTTTGCCTGTTTTAATGCAAGGTCTTCTGTTATGGTGATGACGCAGGCCAAGGTATCACCCCATTTTTTAAGCCGGTCAATAAAAAAACGGGTAAGGTCAACAGAACTGATTTTTTTATTGATAATAAGCGAAGCTAATTGTGGGATAGAAAAAAAAGCGAGCTCATTTTTATTGGCCGGTACCTGCACTTGTAAGGGAATATCCCAATAAATTTTTTCTTTTTTGCCAGGTACAATCATTCCCGGAGGAGCCGGGTGAAAAGAAAAAGGGTAGGGGATATCATTTGCCGGCAACGTTTTATGCATAGACTTGTACAACATCAGGTAATTATTCAGGTTGCCCAACATCGAATCTGCTTCGCTATCGCTGAATTCCAGATCATATAATTGTACGGTGTTGCGAATCAATTGAATAGAATCAGTTCTGGTTTGAGCTTTTATCCCAACTGTTAAACACAGCAAAAGGACACCGGTAAAGAATTTCATGCAGCTTAATTTAGTTTGGTCAATTTACGGTATAAATTACTTAACTTTTAACTTTAATTAATTTTTCATTAAAAACTTTTGTTTATGAAACCTTTAAAACTGCTATGTAGTATTTTCCTTCTGCTTTTTGTTTCATTTCTTGCCTGTAAAGACAAGGACAAGGGCAAAGAAGAAGGAACTAAAAAAATGGAAGATGTAACATCAAAAAATATGGATGTTGCTAAATCTTTTTATTCGATGTTTGAAAAAAATGATTGGGCTGGAATTGAAAAAATTATGGCTCCGGGTTTTTCCGATCACAGCCCAATGAACCCACCCGGATCACCTTTTAACAGGGATACACTTATGAAATATTTGAAAATGAATAAGGAAGCATTTCCTGATATGAAATTTGAGGTTCAGAGTATGGCAGGAAATAATGATTTGGTTTTTGTACAGTATCGTTTTACAGGTACTAATACCGGACCAATGATGGGTATGCCCGCTACCAATAAAAAGGTAGATTATTCAGGGGTAGACCTCATAAAAATAAAAGATGGTATTGCAACAGAGCATTGGGATTATGGAGATAATTTATCGTTTATGAAACAAATGGGCATGCTACCAGAACAATAAAAAAATTTAATTCATTAAAGTGCTGAATGATTGTTGAGATCTTCAGCACTTTTTTATAATACGATTATGAAAAAATATTTCTTAGTATATCTGCTCCCTTTTTTTTTAGTTGCCTGTAAGGATAAAAATGAAAAAAAGCCAGGTGCAACTATGTCTGTCGCTCAGTATTTTAATTATGGCGATACTGGTGTACAGTCGGCCGGTATAAAAATGATTCCCATTAAAACACCTGTAGGCGAATTTAAAGTTTGGACAAAAAGGTTTGGCAATAATCCCCGAATTAAAATTTTGTTGCTCCACGGCGGCCCGGCGATGACACATGAATACATGGAATGTTTTGAAAGTTTTTTCCCAAAAGAGGGATTTGAATTTTATGAATATGATCAGCTTGGCTCTTACTACAGCGATCAGCCCACCGATAGCAGCCTCTGGACCATTGAAAGATTTGTGGAGGAAGTTGAACAAGTTCGGCAGGCTATTGGTGCAGACTCAAGCAACTTTTATCTTCTTGGTAATTCATGGGGTGGAATACTGGCAATGGAGTATGTATTGAAGTATAAAAAAAGTATAAAAGGATTGCTGGTTGCCAATATGGTGGCCAGTGCACCCGAGTATGGCAAGTATGCAGAAGAAGTATTGTCAAAACAAATGGAACCAAAAGTTTTAGCTGAGATAAGGACTATGGAAGCGAAAAAAGATTTTGCTAATCCCCGGTATATGGAATTACTGATACCTAATTTTTATCATGAACATTTATGCCGGTTGCAGGAATGGCCGGATGGTTTTAACCGTTCTATGAAACATGCCAATGGAGAAATTTATACGATGATGCAAGGGCCTTCCGAATTTGGCATTTCCGGACGTTTAGCTAACTGGGATATAAAAAACAGACTAAAAGAAATAAAAGTTCCAACACTTATGGTAGGTGCAAAGCATGATACAATGGACCCGAAGGCAATGGAAGAACAAAGTAAGCTGGTACAACATGGCCGTTATTTGTATTGCCCAAATGGCAGTCATTTAGCTATGTGGGACGATCAGCAGGTGTTTATGGATGGGGTAATACAATTTATAAAAGATGTGGACGAAGGAAAATTTTAGCTTTTAGTTTTATATTCACGATCTAAAACTAATCCACATGAAATTATTGAACGCTACAATGGCAATTTTATTTGCCGCATCACTGCTAACAGCCTGTGGTGGCGAAGGCAAGAAAGAAGACGCAAAAACACCTGCGGACAAACTGGAAGGCACCTGGGAAATAAAAAGGGCAGAAGGAATTTTGAATGTTCAGCATGTAGGAGCCATTTACGAATTCAAAGGGAATAAAGTGACATGCCGTGAAAAAGGGTTTATCATCCCCGGAACCTCCCTTATAAATGACAGCACTTTCACTTTCCAGATTGATGGTCAGGAGATGAAGTCCCTGTATAAATACCATTACAATGGCGACACATTAGTGGTTGTTCCCCCGAACAACGTTGGGCAGGTGTTTTATATGGTAAAAAAGTAAATATGTAAAGACTAAGCCCCTTTGTCGGGGCTTTTTTTATATGGTTATACGGTATGTATATTAAACTGTGTCAAAAAAATATTTTTATACTCTATAGTTATACGGATCAAATCTTCCTGAATAGTATTGTCAAAATTCTTGGAATTTCATTCCTGTTATCTTCATCAAAATATTCGTTGATATCAACAAGCATCAATCCATTCTTTTTGGCGGCCTGCATAAATTCAGTGATATGATGGGTAAAACATTCAACCACCTGAATGCCTTCTGCTGTTTCAAATCTTGCTTTACTCCCGGCATATTGTTTAAAAGGGTGGAGTTCCCCAATGTAAACATGACCACCAGGTTTTAATGATGCGGTAGTTTCTTTAAAAATATGGTCAAGAGTTTCTAAATGCTCCAGCACCAAACTAAAACTTACCAAATCGTATAAGTGATTTCTGAAAGCCCAATTACTGGTAATATCAGCCTGTATAAACTGAACTTTATCAGTAGTAATTTTCTCTTTTGCTTTTGCCAGCATTTCTTCTGACAAATCAACGGAAGTGATTTGGTTAGCTTTCTCAGCAAACCAAACAGTATTCTTACCTGTTCCGCAACCAATCTCTAAACAGCTTTCAAATGAGATAGCAGATAAAACTGTTCGCAATGCTTTTTCTTCCAGGTCTCTTGTCTTATTGGAATTGGTATCGTATTGTGATGCCCAATTGTTGTATGCCTCTTGTGTAGTCATTTCCTTTTGCTGAAATTATTATAGCTCAATTCCCAGAGTCTGACCGGTTGTTCAAAATTAAGTATACCCGGAACAGTTATATGTTCTTTAATAAAAGTGAAACCAACTTTTTCCAGAGTTTTGTTTGGGGCTGGATTTAGTGCATATGGTTCACAATAAAGTTTTTTCAATTGCAGGTTTTCAAAAAAGTAGGGTAGTGCCAATTTTACCAATGTTGTTCCTGCACCTTTTTGCCTGTTACCGGCTTTCCACAAGTGCAGATGCATATAAGCTTCTTCTCCAAATTTTATTTTGTTAACATTAGCATGACCAACCGGGTTGCCATCTATCAACCAAATGATGCAGTAAGATTTTTTTTCTTCATAGGACTGACTTATTTGTTCGGTCAGCATCCTTTTCCATTCATTACCGGAAGGCATTTTAGCAATATCAGCTCCCATACCGCTAAGAAATGTTTCGTCAGCATTCAACCAGTAGGCAATAATAAAATCAATATCTGCTTCAGTGAGCTCCCTTACAGATAGTTCATTCATATTGATGATTTATGAAAAAGGAGGACAATTAGTAGTATCAATTACTATTAATGTATACAATATAAACCGACATTCAGATCGAAATAAAAAAATTATCAGTAAAAATAATATGCCCGATTTTTTTTACTACACACCCACCAAATACTGCCCCTGTATGTATTTAGCTACCTCAGTTAGGCTCTTTGTTTTTTCAAACACGGCTAATTGCCGGTCAGCACCCGTTCCATTTTCCAGCATTGTATTTACATAGGCAATTCGATGGCGGCTGCCCAGATGGTCCAGAACAGGGTCAAGGAAATCAAGTAATTCATATATTAATGCCCTTGTATTTACTTCTTCTTCTTTACCAAAATCTATCAGGTAGCCATCTACACCATAACGGCTGGCCCGCCATTTATTTTCATTCAGCAACGCCCTGGAGTATTGTATAAAGTTCAGATTCTTGGAGCGGAGCATATAAATTCTTGCACAAATAGCCTGGAATAAAGCAGCAATGGTAATCGTTTCGTCCACCGTCATTGGTATATCGCAAATACGGAATTCAACGGTGTTAAAGAAAGGATGTACCCGTAAGTCCCACCATATTTTTTTGGCATTATCAATGCAATTTGTTTTTATCAGCAGCTTTACATAATTATCATAGGCTTCTATGCTGTCAAATGCATCGGGAATACCGGTGCGGGGAAACTTATCAAAGACTTTGGTCCGGAATGATTTATAACCTGTCATCCTTCCTTCCCAAAATGGAGAGTTGGTGCTGAGGGCAAAAATATGTGGCAAAAAGTAACGGGTGCTGTTAGCGATATGATTAGCGAGTTCCCTGTTTTCCATGCCAACATGCACATGCAACCCAAAAATTAAATTACTCCTCGCAGCTTCCTGCAGTTCGTTTACCAATTCATTATAACGGATATGGTCAGTTATTAATTGGCTTTCCCAATGGCTGAAAGGGTGGGTACCCGATGCACCCATGGCAAAACCAAGTCCGTCTGCTATGCCACCGATAGTCTTTCGTAAAGTTGCCACATCGAGAAAGGCCTCATCAATATCTGCACATATATCTGTACCCACTTCCACTACCGCCTGGTGCATCTCCGCTTTTACTTTATCTTTTATTACTTTCTGACCTTCCTGAACAATCTTTTGTTCATGACTCTTCAGCTCAAATGTTTCAGGGTCAAGCACCATGTACTCTTCTTCAACGCCAAGAGTAAAGTTTTTGTAGTTAAGGTTCATACTAATTAATTGGTAAAAATTTCGTTCATATTAATGGTTAATCCCGGTACGGCTAAACTCTGAATTATATCATCACCTGCATACATATCAAGTCCGGAAAATTTTCCTGCTTCATTTAAAACAATGACAACTATATTTTCTTCCTCCGGATTTACAATCCAATATTCTTTCACACCGGCCTCTTCATATAATTCATGTTTCAGCCGTATTTCTTTTTTTGAATTACCGGGTGAAAGTATTTCTACAACAAGATCAGGGGCACCACAACAGCCACGGCTGTCTATTTTCATTTCGTCGCAGATTACACAGATGTCTGGTTGCACTACGGTCGTCACTTCATTATCTTTTTTTCTATTTTTTACAGGTAGCCTTACATCAAATGGAGCCGCAAAAACCTTACAAGGCTTTTTTTTCAGGAATAGTGCAATTGGCACCAGTATATTTCTTGAAATATCCTGGTGTCTTGTATTAGGAGCAGATAGTTTAAAAATCTTCCCCCGAAACAACTCCAACCTTTCTTCAAACTGCCATTTAAGGTAATCCGCATACGTATAAATGATGGAAGAGTCTGGCTCCTCCACTTTGCTATAGCTTTCATCATCAATATTGAAAACAGTCAATTTGCTCATTTAAATTAATGGACTTTTATTGGCACCTCTTCTTACATATTCACCCCAGGTAAGATTATCAACACCTTCTTTATTTTCCAATGCTTTTTCGATAGCATAATTAGCAGCAGTTTCCACCACCCATTCAAAATTTTCTTCACCTACACTTGATTTTTCAGCATCCGGTGCAGGATTACAGAAGTCAATGGCATAAGGCACATTGTCTCTGACAGCTAATTCTACTGTATTAAAATCGTATCCTAAATATTCATTAATGCGAAGTACGATGTCGGTCATTTGTTTCAATCTTTCCGGAGTTGGTTGGAAGTCGGCAACATACCTCAGATGATGCGGATTACGAGGTTCGTACGACATGATGCGTACATGCTTGCCACCTATGCAATAGCAACGATAGTATTCAGTAAATACAATTTCTTCCTGTAACATCATTACTAACTGACCGGTTTCGCTGTGTTTGGTAAAAAAATCTTCTGAACTATCCAGTCTGTACACATGTTTCCATCCACCACCAGCAAATGGTTTCATATAAGCAGGGAACCCAACATTTTTAAATATGCTTTCCCAATCCATGGGAAAAGCAAGGTTGCTAAAGGATTCATTGGAAGTGTCATCTGGTAAATCCCTGGAAGGAATGATAGCTGTTTTTGGAACCGGCACATCCAATTTTGTCATCAGGCAGTTATTAAAATATTTATCATCAGCACTCCACCAGAAAGGATTGTTGATAACAGCCGTACCAGTGACTGCAGCATTTTTAAGCCAGGTGCGGTAAAAAGGGACGTCTTGAGAAATACGATCTATAATAACGGCATATCCCGTATGTTCTCCCTGCAAGGCTTTGTCAATTCGTACTGACTCTGCCATGATGCCTGGCACATTTTTACTATTAACCCTTGCTACAAAAGCTTCAGGGAAGGAACGTTCTTTACCGTGCAGTACTCCGATTTTCTTCATAAAGAGATTTTTTTTGATTGATTAAAGTTTGAGCCGCGGCAGGATCTGAATTATACTGAATCGGCTATTGTCAAATTTATTCTGAAGATGCCAAATAAACAAATTAACCATACTGAGTCTGACGGGCTCCGTCTGACTCAATATAGTTATTTGAAAACCATCAGGGAAAGGCGTTCCCTTCACACTATTCCTGCAAACAGTCAGACGGAGACCGTCAGACTGTTTGCATTAATTCCTTATTTTTGAATTCATGGAATTGGCAAATAAACCCGGAATCCTTGTTGAGAAAATACATATAGAGTCAAAATATTTACTCCGTGAAGTAAAAATTGACTTTTATCTGCCCCATACAATTGAAGATTCAGCACCTATTAGCTTGATGCTAATCAATGACGGGCAGGACATGGAAAGAATGCATTTTGTTTCAATCCTGGATAAGCTGTATACGGAACAAGTTATTGAACCCATATTATTTGTAGCTATTCATGCAAGTAAGGAACGCAGAATGGAATATGGTACTCAAAACCAGTTTGATTATAAAGACAGGGGTGCTAAAGCCGGACTTTATACGTCTTTTATTTTTGATGAATTATTGCCTTATATCCGTAAAAAATATGATAATTTTTCATTTAAAGAAAAGGCATTTGCCGGATTTTCATTGGGTGGTTTAAGTGCGCTGGATATCGTTTGGAACCGCCCCGGAGAATTTGCTAAAGTGGGACTTTTTTCTCCTTCTTTGTGGTGGAGAAGCCTTGACCAGGATGATGAAGAGTATGATGATGACAAACACCGTATTATGCATCAGCAGATACGTAATGGCCAATATGCACCCTGGTTAAAATTCTTTTTTCAGTGTGGTAATATGGATGAATCAAAAGACAGGAATAATAATGGAATTATAGATTCTATAGATGACACGCTTGACCTGATAAAAGAATTGGAGCAGAAAGGATATGATCGGGACGACGATATTTATTATCTGGAGATGCCTGATGGGCACCATGATGTATATACCTGGGGAAGGGCGATGCCGGAGTTTTTGAAATGGGGATGGGGTAAATAAGACAGTCCGACCTTTCAGAAATCTTACATTGTTGAAAATTGCATATTGAGTGTTGAATATTGAATTTTTTGAAAGACTCAATATTCAACACGCAAGACTCAAGATTCAAGTCCGATAACCAACGGGTCGGGATCGGTTTCGATTCAAGTTCAACAAATATTTCAACCATTTTAGCGATAAAAAATCCCCGTCTCGTAATAAACGGGACGGGGATTTTAATATCCTACAGGGTTCTTTTTAGTATGCCTTATCCTGATAATCCTGATTTCTATTCCTTTATAACGATAAGAAATGCGGTAATGGTGCAATTCGAAAGCCCGAAACCTACCATCATTTTGTTTCTTATATTTATCAGGATTATATTTTTCGGGATGTTGAAGCAGGCTAACTATTTTTAGTAAAATCGCTTCCTTTACTTTTTCTGCATTATCGGGAGACTCAATTTCAATATGTTCAATTGCTTCATCAAGCTGGTTTATAGCTTTCTTATTCTATTTTATACTTAATGTCATCTTAAAGGATTATTGTTTCCCGTAACGCTTCATTACTTCTTCATGGCTCACATAATCGCCAGCCTCTATTTCTGCATCAGCCTGTTCTAATTCGTGGTTATATTCTTCCAGGGTTTGCTGATTTATTTCATTTTTACGGCTTCCTAAAAATGTTTTCACCATTTCCAGAACAGACTTTTTTTCTGCATCATTTAACTGCACAAAATAGTTGAGCATTTCTTTTGAGATGGAAGGTGTTGCCATAAATATCGATTTTGTTCTTACAAATTTACTTTTTTATTCTGTAAATTAAAAGCTAACTGAGAAACCGCAATCTTCCCGGCTTTTGCCCAAACTGAAGGGTTTTTTTCAACTTGCGTGACAATATTTCTAATGCCGATTAGATTCTATTAAAATACCGCTTTTAAAAATTGGTATTATGCACCAGGATCAAAAGAGTTTTTAAACTGTTTTAGATATGTAAAACAAAAATCCCCTTCTTGTTAGCAACAGGAAGGGGATTTTTATTAAGAGTATATCAACTATTAGTTAAACAAATACCTGATACCAAACTGCATATAATAAGTAGAAGCGATACCTAAGTTATCTCTGAAAGTTCTTGTGGCAATCTGGCCCTGTACTGTCTGTAATCTAAACGTTGGCGCAACCGTTCCACCGGCAACTAGTGCTGTTGGATTTTGCGGAACAAGTATTGAACTCGCATTGATTATTTTTTGCTTACCCCAACTTGGGTTTATCAGGTTGCCTGCATTGAAAATATCAAGGCTGATCTGGAAAGTATTTTTATTCTTGCCAATATTGGTAAAAATATCCTGTAAAATTTTAACGTCTACCTGATTTTTCCACGGAATTTGTGCACCATTTCTTTCTGCATATTGACCTCTGTGTTTACTAAGGTATTTATCCTGTTTAATAAAATCTTCAAATAACTGGGCTTGCTGCGCAGCTGAATAAACTACACCATTAATAGCGGCTGTTGGTACAAATGTGATCTCGGTAGGATTCCGAGCATCTTTTGGAATATAAATAAGGTCATTACCATTTACGCCATCCCGGTTAAAGTCTGCGCCATAAACATAAGAAAACCTTCCATCAATAGAACCCTGGTACACTAAAGAGATAGTAGTAGCAAAATGCTTAACGTATTCTTTGCGATAAGAGAGTGTACCTATTACCCTGTCAGGTACCGTAAATTGCGCATAAGAAAGGTTGGGAGTATTTGCACCATTTACTGTTGGAATCAAACTCCAGGTATTAAAAGGCTGATCACCGGAACCATCATATAGTACATTCTGGAAAGACTTGGTATAAGCAATTGTTGCAGCAAATCCCTTTTTAAATATTTTTTCAAACTTGGTAGTTAAAGAAGCATAATGTCCCCTTTTCTCATTACCTGTTACAATTACCTGTAAAGCAGTAGTACCGGCAGCATTTGGCACCAGGATACCAGGACCTGCACCAATTAATTTATTGATATATTTTGCACCATTGGCATTTTCATAGATCATCCTGTTATCAGGATAGCCCGCTATATTTAAGTTTGATGGAGCAGTCAGATTAACATTCCTGGA
>JANMLJ010000157.1:0-3072 GCA_031372465.1 Chitinophagaceae bacterium
CCACTTGGCGAGACTTGGGGTGCATAAGAGTCTTCGTTTACAGTGGTGTGACTGGTCAATTTTGTTAAGGATGTTCCGTCGGTTTTCACTTTCCAAATATTATAGGAATCCAATGCTGAATCTAATTGATTCTCTCTTAAGTATATACCACCAAGCCACCTGAAAGCCTGTGAAAGAAGTGTTTTGTCATTTATCCTGGATGCCGTTTTAAAACTATTCTGAATGGTTGTAAGCTGCTTATCGAAGTTACCGGTGACTTCATATAATCCGGCGGCATCGCTTTGAATAGTAGCCAGCATACTTAATCGGGCAAATTCAGGTGATTTGCTATCCGTAAATTTTGTGATATTCCAGATGTTTTTTTCGCAATCACTGTTTTCCGCAATTTGAAATGCCGCATTATAAGATTTTAATGACCGGACAATGTTGCCCTGATTATTTGTTATGAGTGCTATTAAATCATGTGCATCGGCCTCCCATAATTTCAAATTCAATTTTTTTGCCAGCGGCAGGTCTTTATCAATAAAAAATAAAGCGCTGTCGGAGTTAATATCTAAATAGAAAAGGGCTAACTCCCTGTAGGCGAACATTCGGAGTGTATCATTTATTTCTTTTTTCAGTTCAATACGTAAACTATCTGCTTGCTTTTTTGTGGGCTCGAGATAAAGTGGATTTATCTGTGCTTTTGAAATCACCGGCAATAAGACGAGCAAAAATATTTTCAATAATTTCATTTGATTTTTTTAAGCAGTTGGTAATTGAATAATAAACTCACTCCCCTCTCCTTCTTTAGTTTCTACTTTAAGTTCCCCGCCATGTGCTTTTACAATATCATAACTCAATGATAAACCTAATCCTGTTCCCTGCCCGGTTGGTTTGGTGGTAAAGAAAGGTTGAAATATTTTATCGAGAATTTTTTGTGGGATGCCGGGGCCGTTATCTCGAACAGAAATCAAAACGCCCCCATCTCCGCCGGTTAGCGGAGTGTTAATACGTTTTGTACTGACCCAAACTGTAGGAACATGTTTATAATCAGGGTCTGAGAACCCGCTTGCGGGGGGCAGGTCCGAAAGGACTCCTTTGGAGGGGGCCGCATCCACCTTCGCCAAGGCTACGGCGGACGCATAGAACGCATTGTTGATAAGATTGAGAATCACTCTTCCAATATCCTGCGGAATAATATTGATGTTGCCAATACTTTCATCGTAATCCGTTATCATCGTTGCATTGAAGTTTTTATCCTTTGCTCGTAATCCATGATAAGACAATCGCAGATATTCATCACACAATGCATTGATATCTGTTGGTTCTTTAACACCACTGCTGCTTCGGCTGTGTTGCAGCATTCCTTTTACAATATCGCCAGCTCGTTTGCCGTGGTGATTTATTTTTTCAGAATTGGATTCTATATCATCTGCAAGAGCAGTGACCTCTTCCATGTTGCCTTTAATTACTTCATCCTTTAATTCCTTAATTAATTCACTATTCACTTCACTAAAATTATTGACGAAGTTCAACGGGTTTTGAATTTCATGTGCAATGCCTGCGGTGAGTTCCCCAAGACTGGCCATTTTTTCTGATTGGATAAGTTGCACCTGTGTGGCTTTAAGTTCCATCAATGTTTTCTCCAATACTTCATTAGCTTTCTTTTTAGTATGGAACCTGTTATATATCCCAGCGGCTAATAAAAATAATAGCGCTGCTATACCTATTACAAAATTGCGGGTGAGTGTTGAAATTTTATTAGCGCTCTTGAGACTGTTAATAGAAATTTCTTTGGCATCCATTTCCTGTTCTGCTTCAAAACTGAGGTTACGGAACTGTGCCTGATCGGCTAGTAAGCTATCTTGCAGACCCATGAATTGGCGATAGGTTTCCGCCTCCTGGGCAGGTTGATTTAGCTGCTTGTACCATTGTGCCATCAGCCGTAGATCTCGCAGAATGTAGTATCTGTTGTTGTTTAGCCATACAATATCCTTCTTCATATAAGCGATTGCCAGAGGAAGTTGGTTGAGCTTTGCCCGAACGAGAGCCCTGAAATAATCGGGGTCAATCACTCCAGAAGGTGGGGTGACAGGCAATCGGTATTTCAAAATTAAGCTATCACAGATATTTAATACTGAATCTGCAGCACGGGTATTTCCTTCCTGGGTATGAAATTCAGCCAGATATTGCAACGCAAACACTTTGAAGTCGGGGCTAGGTAATTTTGTATTCAGCACCTTCAATATTAAATATTCTACGCTGTCCTTTTTCCCTTGCTTCATCTTTGCCTGTGCCGTTAGTGTGGCGGCAGTAGCAAATCCCGCATTATTAGAGTCCAAAAAGAGATGGAGTGATTGACGTAAGCTTAGGATAGCTGTTTCGTATTCCCCTTTTTGTATTTGATATAGTCCCGTGATGAGGTCAGAGTTATTAAAATAAAAACTACCATTAGGATATAAAAAAGCACCAAATCCAGCTTCTGGCCCATGAACAGAATCCGTAAATAGCTTACTTTTTTTAGAATGATAGATTGCCTGATCTATCAACCCAATGGTGCGGTAAAAGCCACCCAGCACATAATGACAAGAAAATAGCCCTGCCGAATCATTTTTTTCCCGGTACATTTTCAGCATGCCGGTAAAGAATTCAAATCCTTCTTTGATATGTTTCGAGTTCCGGTAAGGTAGCCGCAGTTGTGATAAAAAAGCATTTCGGATGTGAAGAGCATGAGGGCCGTTCAACTTTTCCGTTTCTTCCAATATCCTTCTTCCAAAAACAATAGCCTTGTCCATATCATTCGAGCTCAGGTTCTCATTCAGCCGTAGGAGGATGCGGTATCGCCAGTATGCTTCTTTTCCCGCCGGAAAGCGGCGGGCCTTCTCTTCAAATACCTGTATCAGGGAATCATTCAAGGGCAAGTTGATCAGCCTGTTGAAACCTTTTTGAAAATCGGCCGTATCCACCCGTTCGCCCTGGATGCTTTTATCGAGCCAGTAATGTACAGAGTCGGCGGTGGTTATTTGTGCCTGCAAGCTATAGGGCACTGCTAGTAAGGTTGCTAGCGTGAGATTTAAAAGCTTTGCATGT
>JANMLJ010000158.1:0-1513 GCA_031372465.1 Chitinophagaceae bacterium
TACTACCTGATTCAATTTAACTGTTATTTTTTATTCACTTATTTTTGATGACTGGTAAGCTTTGTACAAATTGATTATACTTGTTTAATATGTCGGATATACCAGTTAAAGGCGATCTGCTCGATGAACACACAAGATGCCGGCATTATCATTCATCAAAAGATATTATTGCCATTCGTATGAAATGCTGCAATGAGTATTATGCCTGTATCAATTGTCATAATGAACAGGCTGGGCATGTGACAGCCGTTTGGCCCATAAATGAATTTGATACCAAAGCAGTTTTATGTGGTGAATGTTATCAGGAAATGACCATCTTTGAATACCTGAAAAGCGATAATCAGTGTCCTTTTTGTGAAGCGGAGTTTAACCCTCGCTGCAGCAATCATTATCATTTTTATTTTGAAATAGACCCGAACGATAAGTAATACCAATTGCCAAGAGTTTAAAAATTAGAAATAAGGAGATAACTTTTTATAGTATAGATTATTACATTGATTCTTTCATTTCTTTTGCCTTTGATGCAAAAGAAACAAAAGATCAAGGAAAAAAGAATGCTCCGCCTTTTTTCCGGGCCTGCGCACAAAGACTCCGATAGTTTGAAAAGTCTTTATTGGTTTTATAGTGAATGGTGCAAGACGCTGCTTCATGATATGCTTGGCATCGAAAGGCACTATGTTCCGCCTTGTTAGTTCTTATAGGAATATGAGTTTGAGAGTACGGCGGAACAAGGTGCTGAAAAAGTCACTTATTAAAAGATGGCGGCAACCATGAAACAAAACATCGGACTTTAGTCTTCAATTTCACTTGATTAGTTGCCAAGTGATTAGATCTGAGTTATATAGATATGATAAATTAAACAGCCCATTACATTTCACATAAATAATACGCAAAGAAAAGGCTGCGCAAAGAATACATAAGACAAATTAATATTTCACTTTGCTATAATACCGCAACCATACTTTTACTATTCAATAAGAAGAGATAGCAGACTATCTGTACTGTGATACTAACGTATATGAATAACCTATTTGTGCGTGGCAAATAGTTTGGTATTGAAATTCGAATGATTTTTGGAATTACTCCACCGTAGCAATTCAGCCAAACGCCGATTTAGCGCCAGCGGTGGCGCTGGGTATCTTAAAGTGAACGAAGAAAATGTTCTGCATTTTTTAAATGAGTCTTCTGTTTGGTATCAGGCATTTTATCAAACATCTTTACCAACATTCCTAACCGGGGATTTTTTAAAAAAAATGTCCGGTGCGTATGCATAAATCTCCAGAATAAGCCGTCCCATACATTTTGCCAGTCACCTTTTTTATAATCACTCATTTTCATTAAATAATTACTACCACTTATATAAGGTTTAGTTGCCATCAAACCTCCATCGGCAAATTGACTCATGCCATAAACATTTGGCACCATCACCCAATCATACGCATCTATAAATAGTTCCATAAACCAACGGTAAACTTCATCAGGGTCAAATTCACACAACAGCATAAAGTTGCCC
>JANMLJ010000160.1:0-1741 GCA_031372465.1 Chitinophagaceae bacterium
GGATTGGGTAATTTTGTAGTCAATGTTGTAGAACAACGCCACTTTCCTGATGAAGAAATTGTATTGGCAATACAGAAAGCAGAAGATGAAATGCTGGAGAATGGAATTGTTGCTGTTGGAGATATTTGTAATAATGCCTTAACAGTGTCCCAAAAGACAAAAGGCAGGTTGTATTATCACAATTTTATTGAAGCAAGTGGCTTTAATCCGGAAATTGCCAGGCAACGATTTGAACGAAGCGTTAATTTTTTCCGGGAGTATGCAAAAAATTATTCTATACCCATTGAATCAAATTCAATTGTTCCTCACGCCCCGTATTCTGTAGCCGATGAATTATGGGATCTGCTAATAAATTTTCCGGGAAACCATTTGTTTACCATTCATAACCAGGAAACATCGGGTGAAAATGAATGGTTTTTGAATAAAAAAGGAGAAATGGTAGCCATGTATTCCACGATGAATATTGATGTTTCCTTTTTTAAACCATCCGGCAAAAGCAGTTTGCAAACTTATTTGTCAAAATTTCTGCATAATCAATCAATCATACTGGTTCATAACGTTTATACATCGGATGAAGATGTCCTGTTTGCAAAAAATAGTGGTAAAAAAATTCATTGGTGTTTGTGCCCAAATGCCAATTTATATATCAGTAGTCAATTACCAAATATTGATATGTTGATGAAAAATGATTGCAGGATCGTATTGGGAACAGATAGCCTTGCCTCCAATCACCAGTTAAGTATCCTGGAAGAAATGAAAACAATACATCAGCATTTTCCGCATATTAAAATAGAGAAGTTGTTGCAATGGGCAACCAGTAATGGTGCAAAAGCGTTGCAATTGGATAAAGTGCTGGGTAGTTTTGAAAAGGGGAAGAGGCCTGGAGTAATTGTAATAGAAAAAAATTTTACAACTGTAAGTCGATTAGCCTAATATCTCCCGCAGCACCGGCAGACTCTTGATCGTTCCAAAATCCGCAATGTGCAAAGCATAATATGTTTCATACACATACAACAAATTCCGGCGAAAATCATGATTAAGTTTTATGTCATCCAGTTCTTCGGGTTGCATTACTTTTAATAATTGAGCGGTAACGGCAGCTTGTTTATCTTCCAGGAAATGAGGATGGCGGGGTTGTTCAGCTACAAAATTACCTTCCTGTAAATCCAGGTAAGGATTTTCTTCACTGAAATTATCCGTAATACGAAAACCAAAATGAAAGGGCAAATGCAACGCAAAAAATAAGGGGAGGTTTGCCATTACTGCACCACTGCTTTCATCCAGCTTCATAAAAATATCTTCTGTAAATTGAAAAAGCTCGGAATTTCCTTCCGGTTGCTTTAAACATTTTGTCAGCAGTTCTACCATAAACAATGCAACTGCATTTTTGGGCACGTTGGAAAAAATATGCTGGTAGATAAAAGACCATTTAAATTCTTTGATTCGGTTCAGGTGTTTTAATTCGTTATGATAAACAACCAAATCCAGTATAGCAGCCGGTTGAAACAAACTGGCTTTGCCTGTTCCTTTTTTACCAGAGGTTCTTACACCATTGACGAGATAAGATTGCACACCAAATAATTCCGTAAACATTGTAACAATGATACTCGTTTCGCCATATTTCACTGTGCGAAGTACAATGCCTTTTGTTTTATAGAGTTTGTCTGACATCGTATTTTGCCGGTAAGACGAGAAGTCGGTAAGTTTTTCTTCTTTCCGTCTTTTTCTCTTCCCGGCGATT
>JANMLJ010000211.1:0-1858 GCA_031372465.1 Chitinophagaceae bacterium
GGCAAAGATGTATATCCCTGGCAGGAAGATGAAAGTCCCTATCAACAAATGGCCAAAGCAATAAAAGATGCAGGAATTTTATCTGGCAGTATCGGTATAGAAGAAAGACTCCGTTTTTTTATATACGATGGTTTAAGAAAAGAAATGCCATCATTAAATTTTGTAAGTGGCGATCCGGTTACTATGTCCTGCCGGATAATTAAATCAGCCGCTGAAATAGCGTTGATGCAAAAAGCAAGTGACATAACAGTGGCGGGTATTAAAGTTGGTATCAGTCAGCTAAAGGAAGGTATGTCGCCTTCAGAACTTTCTTCTATTATTTCAGAAGCTCAGCAAAAAATGGGTGGTGATTCTGCTGGTGCACTTGTATTATTTGGAGAAGCTTCTGCATTTCCACATGGTACAACCAAACCACAACAATTAAAGAAAGGTGATATAGTTTTGATGGATTGTGGTTGCCAGGTGGAAGGTTATCATTCGGATATTACTCGAACTGTAGTGTTTGGTGCCGAACCCACCAAGAGACAAGTGGAAATATGGAATCTGGAAAAACAATCGCAGGCAGCAGGTTTTGCTGCAGCTAAAATTGGTGCCGCTTGCGAAGAAGTGGATGCTGCTTCCCGAAAAGTATTGACAGATGCTGGTTTTGGACCGGGTTATAAATTACCGGGGCTACCACATCGTACCGGACATGGTATTGGTATGGATGGGCATGAGTGGGGCAATATGGTAAAAGGGAATAAACAACTGTTTGAACCGGGTATGTGCTTTAGTGTGGAGCCAACTATTTCAATAATTGGAGAGTTTGGTGTACGTCATGAAGATTGTGCCTATATGACAAGTGATGGCCCAAAATGGTTTTCAGAACCGGGCAAATCGATTAGTGAGCCTTTTGGATAACTAATTTGAAATAATATTTATTTACAAATTAATCAAACTGAAAAAATTTCTTGCTTTATCTATAAACTGAATTTATGCGTTTATCCGGCAAACTAATTATTCCATTTTTAATTTTTACAATTTTTGCTGATGCCCAAAAAATTGACTCCCTTTTTATCAGGGCTGCTCTTACAAAACTTGAACATGCCAAAGTGTACACATTAAAAATTGCCAATCTGATGCCGGAGGCAAATTATTCCTTCAAGCCCACAAGTGCGGAAATGAGTTTTGGGGAACAATTATTACATCTTTCTGCTAACCTTGGATGGCTGAGTTCCTCCTATCTTACTACAAAAGGGGAAGAAAATCCAGTGACCAAACCGGATGCAAAAATTCAGAAAAAAGAAGACATCATACAGGTATTGAATAAAGCGTATGACTATGCGATAAGCACTTTACAAAATTTCAATGCTGTAACACTTGCTGATAACGTTAAATTTTTTGCTGGTCCAATGACCAAACTTCAGATCATTAATCTTATCAATGACCATCAAACCCATCATCGGGCACAACTACTGGTCTATTTAAGACTTAATGATATAAAACCCCCTGATTATGTAGGGTGGTAATAACAGCTAGTTTTACAAGATCCCGATTAACTGGTATTGCGCCAGTTACATTTCATACTTTATAGGAAATCCATTACTTCGATCTTCTAACCATGTAGGTTGTCGCCACTACCCCTGCAGGTGCGCCGTTATGTGGTTTTACCCTGATTGTACTTCCCACTAATACGTCGGCCTGTTTTATTCCATTTGTCCATTTTGGAATAATATATCCTTTGTAATCATATTGCCAGCCGGCAGTTCCCAATGCAGCAGAACCGGTGCCTACCAAACTGTAACAGGTTGTTGTATCCTGGTAATAATATTTGCCCCTGATATTGAGTCCTTGTTTTGGATTATCTGCCCAATACAAA
>JANMLJ010000215.1:0-2001 GCA_031372465.1 Chitinophagaceae bacterium
TACAACCTTATATTGAGCTCAACCACTATTATTTTAGTAACTAAAAAGAATCAGGATGAAATTTTTTTTCTACTTTCTATGCTTTACTTTTTTGGGCGTAATAAATGTTTCCGCCCAGGAAAGTGAAACTATCAGTACCAGAATTAAACCAATGGGTCAACAGATATTTAAAGTTTATAATAATCCAACGCAGGACAAAAATGACCAGTTTGATATTCAGGGAATAGGTGGAACTACTTTTACATCATCTAATATTATTGATGGCACTGCAAACAGTTATAAACATTCCTTACAAATAGTTGTGGCGCTGACACCGGTGAATAAAACAGGAAATAGTAATTTTCAATTGATCTTTTATTCTCCCAGCGACAATATACAACAGGCGGCTACTTATAAAGACAGCGATTTGAAAATTTTCTATCCGGTAGCAGTATATGATGATATAAAATCAAAGTTGGAACAGGCATTTGCTGCCCGGAAAAAAGTAACGGTAAAAGTGATTCAGAAAACAAATGGGTACAGGGAAGGAACACTGATTTTTTAACTTGGTTATTACTATTATTTAAAGAGGTTAAGCGGTGCTTTGCCTCTTTTTTTTTGTTTGTTTAATAGTTGAATAATTAGCATACCTTAGATATCAACTTTTCTGATTTTGCTAATCTTTTTCTTCAATCAAACTAAAGTACAATGAAAAATTACTTTGTATTAATTCTGGTTGCTATTTCCAGTATTGTCAGTGCGCAGGATACTTCCATTGTTAGTTTTGCCAGTTATTCAAAATTTGATTTTGTTTCCGGGGAGAAACTGATCTTTTTTGATGATTTCTCCCAGGATAATGTCGGTGATTTTCCTGGTAAATGGAACACCAATGGTAAAGGCGAAGTAGTAACAAGCAATGCTTACCCCGGCAAATGGTTGAAGATGCGGAACTCTACTACTTATCTGCCAGCTATTCCTTCTGCTAAATTCCCTGAAAATTATACGTTGGAATATGATATGGTCGTAAGTGGTGAAGACAGGGCCGGTAATTTCAACTTAGAATTTACTTCACTGCCAAACAAAAAACAGTTGCCTGCTGCTTCGGACCCTTCCGGCAATACAGGATTGTTTCTTACGACGGAAATGCAGGCTGACGGGAGGATCCGATACCTGACTACTTCATTCATTAATACAAACGGTGAAACAATAGATGGAGGCGCCAATACTGACATTAATGATAATACATTACAGGGAAAAGCAGCAGAGAAATTTCATATATCCATCATGGTGAATAAGCTAAGATTGCGGTATTATGTAAATGAAGTAAAAGTGCTGGATCTGCCCGGATTACTTCCGGCAGGTATGTATAATGCCATTATTTTCCGGATGTGGGGATGGGCGGAGGATCATCCTTTTGATGCCCTGATCAGCAACCTTCGTTATGCAGAAGGAACAACGGATGTACGCAGTAAACTGATGACAGAAGGAAAATTAGTAACAAGAGGAATTTTGTTTGATGTGAATTCAGATAAAATAAAAACAGAATCCTATGGTGCGCTGAAAGAAATTGCGCAGGTATTGAAAGATAATGCTGCCGTAAAAGTGAAGATTATTGGTCATACCGACAGCGATGGAGACGATGCCGCCAATTTAGCATTGTCCAAACGGAGAGCAGCAGCGGTAAAAAATTCATTGAATAAAAGTTTTGGTATTGAAATGGAAAGAATGGAAACCGATGGTAAAGGAGAAAGTGTACCTGTTTCGCCGAATACAACTGCCGAAGGAAAAGCAAATAACAGAAGGGTTGAATTTATAAAATTATAACGGTCAGCTATACCCGAAAACCTATCCTGGCAGTATCACTTATTATGGTGATACTGCCATTCTTATTATATTGTATCTCATCATCCCGGTGCGATATAACTGTTACAGGTTTGGTAAAACCAATGCTAAAACTTTCATAAGGTTTCCGGTTTGTTCAGGTTTACATAAGAAAAGATTTATATTCGGATTAAGAAGCTG
>JANMLJ010000235.1:0-14930 GCA_031372465.1 Chitinophagaceae bacterium
AGTTTCTTTTCCGGTTACGGCAAGATTAATCTCGCCAAGCTGAGTGGCCGGATTATTTTTTGTTTTGGCCTTACATCCGTACAAAAAAATAAATCCAATTATTGTAATAAAAAAACGGAAGCTTTTACTAAGAGATAGCATTGTCGTTGGTTTTAAGTCTTCTAAGTTATTTCATTTATTCTTAATAGTAATAACTAAACAGTTGCCGGTAAGACGGGAAGGCGGGAAGACGGGAAGACGGGAAGGCGATAAGTTTATAAGTTTACAATTCAATCAATGCTACCCCAAAAAATAATTGAAATTGTTCTAGCTCTTTTTCAGGTCGGCACAACCTTCCGGTTCCACACTATAAACGGTACTGACTATTTTCCATCCTTCCAAAGTTTTTAGAAAGGTAAATACATCTATCCCGCAATGAGAAAATTTACCACTTAAACTTAATGTATAAGGTACCCATGCCACCGCAATATTTTGATGGATGTTGATTTCACTGCTCAGCAATTTTTCTTGTATAATTAATTCCATCGTGGCCAGTCTTTTAAAATCTTCGCTAAAACTACGCATGGCTGTTTTTAATATATCCGGCTGAGGTCGTATGGTCCAGATCTGCGCATTGGGATATACCAGCGTTTTATATAAAAAAGTGTCTTTGGTTTCGAGAGCTTTGAAAAACAAGTTCACTTTACGCAGGATATTTTTTTTTTCTGCTTCCGTATTTTGTTGCGCATATCCCCGGGCGGAAATAAAGAAGAGAAAAATGAATACAATTTTTTTCATGTGTGTTGTTTTTAATCGAAGTGATATTCTTTTTTCAACAAATCAATTAAACCGGTTGCTTTTATTTTGAGTTCATGATAATTTTTATTCATGCGGACAGTAGCCTCATTATATTCTGAAAGCTGGTTAAACAAAAGCTCAAAAGCCAACGAGTCATTGCTGATCCAGTAATTTTTATGGACATTAATATTTCTATCCTTAGCCCATGAGCTGACACCGGCATCTGCAAACATTTTATTCATGCTCCACACTTTCAGCATTTCCTGAATATACCTGTCCTGTGCCGTGGATAAAGAGGTTACTTCAAGTGCAAGATCTTTCACATCCGCGTCATATTTAATAATACCCATGGCGGCTTCTTTATTTATAATAAGCCGCATACCTCCTGCATTTTTCAGCTGCTGAATGGTTCTGTCTGATTGATAAAAATCAACAAAGCCACCCCGGTAACACAGAATGAATTTATTTGTCCAGTCTTCAGAATATGTTTTGATGCCTTCGTTAAATCCACGGATAGTGAAATCAAATCTTTTTTCTATTTCTTCAAAATCTTTAATGACAAAAGCCAGGTTGGCTGTATCAGTCTGCAGATCTTCGATCATTGAGCTGATATAGTCTTTCTCCCGATGCCTTTCCACAATTTTTTCCCGCTTGTTCTCTGCCAAAAAACCGCAGAATACAGCCAGGAACAACATTAAAAATTCCCAGAGGTAATGTGTCCATTTTTTTCTGTGTCCTGCGCTTGTCGAAGGATGGGTGTGTGTATGTACTTCCATAAATTAGTTTATTCCCGATAGCTATCGGGATTATTGTTTTTAGTTTATAGTTGTTTTCCTCTCCGAAGGAGTCCTTCAGACATAGTTAGCAACTCACCGAAGGTCCAAAGGACTCCTTTGGAGAGTCATCCGAAAATTTCTATCGGGTTCCAACTCCAAACTCCAAACTCCAAACTCCGAACTCCCAACTCTCCCTCTATTCCAGATGGTATTCATTTTTAATCATACTGATCAGTCTACCCGCTTTTCCTATCAACGTATATTCCATGTCCTTATCATTATTTGCGTACCGCCTTATCAGTAACAGGTGGTTTAAATACTGGTTCAGGTAGCTTGCATCAATTTTTGTTATAGCATCATCATTTGCCCCCTTCACCAATGTATATTTTATCATATCGTAAGCATTAAATATTTTTTTATGAAAATCTTCCTGGATAGATTGATAATTAAAAAACCTTTCTCTCCAGGTAGAAAACCGGTAACATTGCTGGTAATAGGTGCCAATACTATCAACAACTTTTCTTTTACGGATCAACCTCATTCCACCTGAATTATTTAGCTGATCAATAGTACTTCTTTGTTCAAAATACGATCTATGCGTAGTACCACTTATCATAGTACGTACGATTTTTATCGGGATCTGTGCAGCATTTTTATTATCCAGGAAAAATTTTAATACGGAATCAATTATTACAACCCGATTATCAATGCTTTTGATACAAATGTTTAAATAAGCGGTATCCAGCGTTAGATCGTTGATAAGCGATTCCATGAATTGTTTTTCCCGATGATGTTCCACCATATGCTCCCTTTGGTTCTCTGCCAAAAAACCACAGAACACAGCAAGGAACAACATAAGAAACTCCCAAAAATAATGGGTCCATTTTTTTCTGTGTCCTGAGTTTGTCGAAGGGTGGGTGTGTGTATGTACTTCCATAATTACTGTTGTTGACTTTTATTAGTTGAATTATCAGGCACCATTTTATTATGCTTTTAAAGCTTTGCAGCATCCCGCCAGCTTATAATTTTTTTTAGCCGGCTGCTATTGCTATCATTGCCACCATATAAAATATATCCTTCTTTTGTTCCGGTTAAATTTTCCCAATAATCAAGACCTTTAAAAAAACCGGGTGAAACGGTCTGTGCTGATTTTATTTCAACGGGAATAATCTTTTTGCCCGCATCAATTAAAATATCCAGCTCATTACCGGTATTGTCCCTGAAATAATACAGGTTACTTCGCAGCCCTTTGTTATATCTTGATTTTAATAACTCCATTACCATCATATTTTCAAACAAGGCCCCACGAAAAGAGTGCAGCTGTAATTGCTCTTTTTGCTGAATGCCTAAAAGGTAGCAAGCTAAACCGGTATCGTAGAAATAAAGTTTAGGGGACTTAATAATTCTTTTATTAAAATTTTTATAATAGGGGGGCAACAGGTAAATGATAAAACTTGCCTCTAATACTCCAATCCAGGATTGAATGGTTTTATGGTCTACACCACATTCATTGCCCAGGTTAGAGAGGTTAAGTTGCTGACCGATCCGGCCTGCACATAAACTAATAAATTTTTGAAACAAGGAGTAGTTGGAAATATTTTTTAACAAACGGACATCCCGCTCAATGTAATTTCTGACATAAGATTGAAACCAGGGCAATCTTTTACGGCCTTCGTAAACAATACCGGGATAGCCGCCATGAAAAAGCAAATTATCTATCGTGCAGTCAAAGTTTTTGATGCGGCCAATTTCTTTAATAGAAAAGGGTAATAGATCGGTATAAACAATTCTGCCAGCCAGCGACTGCGAAATTTTTTCTACTAATAAAAAATTATTGGAGCCGGTCAGAATAAACCGGCCATTAACCGGTGATTCGTCTAATAGTTGCTGCAGGTAATTAAAAAGTGACGGCACATATTGCGCTTCATCAAATATAGCCCCCTTCGTATAAACAGAAAGAAACCCACGGGGGTCCGATTCAAACTGATACCGGGTATCAGGATTTTCAAAGGAGACATAGGGCTTGCGGGGTGCCAGTATTTTTGCCAGCGTTGTTTTACCACTTTGCCGGGGCCCGATGATGGCAAGTGCCTTAAAATTTTTCAGCAGTTCTTTAGCGGATGCCTGTATATCTCTTTTATGTACCATTTACAGATTGGGAATTGAACTCCCAATCTGTAAATTTAAAAAAACAGTGCGGAATGACCAATTATTTCTCCGGCGGAAGTTTAAGTGAGCAGAAAAACACCAAACACAACTGAAAACAACAGGAGAAACTCCCGGAAATAATGGGTCCCTGTCATGCCTTCGCATAGCTTCGACAGGAAAACCGGTAGGCAGATTTACCAAAGTGTTGAAGGATCGGGTCAAACTCCAAACTCCCTCCTTCGCTAAAGCTACGGAGGGCAAGCCCGACTCCCAACTCTTCCTCTATTTCAGGTGATATTCATTTTTAATAAGTTCCATCAATTCTATTCCCTTTAATTTCAGATTATTTAGTTGCGGAATTATATATTTATCTATAGATTCCACGAGGCGATCTATGGTGTTTGCATAACTTATAAGCAGGGGTCCATCATTTGTCATTAGTTTAACATCAGGACTCGTGAAATAAGAATTGATCCCGGTTGATGGATCTCTGGAAATCCTGGTGTAATATTTTCGGTTGAAAATATTATTTGCTTGTTGGTATTTTTCAGTGACGGCGGCATTAAAATTTTTTGCTGAAAACTCCACATTATTACTGTTTTTTAAATATGCCGAAATAGCATTGACAACTTTTCTTTTTCTTATCAACCGCATATTGCCTGAATTGAGAAGCTGAGTAGATGTTTGATCGTTAAGCAGAATTATAATTGACCTGGTATACGCTCTATCCAGCTTGTATATTACAGCGGTGTTTTTTACCGCCTCATCAACGTTATATAAATAGTCCTTTAAAGAGTCCAGCCCTTTTTGCATAGCGGTTGCACGCAATATAGCCCAATTAAGTGTGGTTGTATCTGATCTAAGATCTTCAAGCATACTTTCCATATATTGCTTCTCCCGGGTTTTTTCAATCATATGTTCAAGCTGATACTCTGCCAGAAATCCGCAGAATACAGCCAGGAACAACATTAAAAATTCCCAGAAATAATGGGTCCACTTTCTGCGAGGTGTATGTGCATGTGCATGTACTTCCATAATTATTTTAATATTTTAATATGCTGATCATGAACTCAGGGTTCATCCATTTTATACTGCCTTCTAAGTGTCAATAATAAATTATGGCTTGCCTCTAAATACTTCTGGATTTCATTTTTCCTTGTTGATCGGGTTGTGATTAAGCCATTTAATGCAATGTTTTCAGCTTCTTCCCGATCAAATTCGTTAAGGTGCAAAATTCTTGGCGGTGGAAGCTTGTCCACTTCTTTTGTTTGAAGGGCCTTATAAAAATCCAAGGTCTCATTTTCTGTTAACAGGATTCGCCATCTCGTATCGAAATATTTGAATTGAAATTGCTTTACGGTGTTATCAATGAATATAAGCTCACGGCTTACACGGCTTCGCATACGTTTAATCGCCACGTTAAATGCACTGATATGCTTCTCCACTTCTTTATTTTTAAAATAACGTAGTGAACCTGAATTGATAAGCTGTTGAAGAATTTCTTCCTTCGGGTCAAAAACATAAGCCCGATTATTCAAAAATGCTTCATTAAAAGCTATATAAAAACTAATTGATATATTTTTAAGATTGCTGTCTTTTACATAATTCGAAAAATCTTCAAATCCTTTCTCTTTTAATACCCGGCGTTCAATTATCTCCTGTATTGCTATCGAATCTTCATATACTTCATTATATAAACTTTTTGCAAGCTCTTTCGCCCTGTCTCGTTCAATCTTATGCTCCAGCTGATACTCTGCCAGAAATCCGCAGAATACAGCCAGGAACAACATTAAAAATTCCCAGAAATAATGGGTCCATTTTCTGCGAGGTGTATGTGCATGTGCATGTACTTCCATAATATGGTATAATTTTTTGGATTCAATCTTTAAAGTTATGAACTAATGTGTTAAAACCTGATTACCGACAGACAAGCACAGCGACACAATGTCGCAGGGAAACACAGCGTAAACAATGTGAATCTCTTTGGCTTCGTGATTCAAAAAAAAGCTTTGAAACACCAAGACACCAAGGCACCAAGGCGCGGAGGTTATTTCAAACAATTCCTTAGTAATTTGTTTGCTTCCTTTGTGTTTCCGTGCCTTCGTGGTTCAAAATAAAAAGGTTTGAAACACGGAGGCACCAAGACACCAAGGCACGGAGGTTATTTCAAATAATTCCTTAGTAATTTGTTTGCTTCCTTTGTGTCTCCGTGTCTCCGTGTCTTCGTGGTTCAAAATAAAAAGGTTTGAAACACGGAGGCACAAAGGCACCAAGGCACCAAGGCCAAAGGAGGCATGGAGTTATTTTCAATGAATTCCTTATTAATAATCTTATCTCTTCCTCTGTGTCTCCGTGCCTTCGTGGTTCAAAAAAAATATTACTTGGCAGCTATTCTGGTTTTTTAAATTCCGTTTTAACACCATAAGATATTAACCAGGTATTTTTAATTTTACTTTTTTCGGCCTGTTCAAATTCTAATTGCCTGTCACTATCATCACTATAAAAAAACTTAGTGGCCGATTCCGGTTTTAATTCCAATGATTGCCCATTGGGCATTACCCGGAATAATTTTGTTCCCCTTCTTTCTAATTTGATTTTCACCGCGCCTTCATAATTTCCGGTAAATTGATCTATCGCTGTAGAATCCATAACGATCTCTTTATGTTGATATGGCATCACAATAGGTTTGCCCGACATCATTTTTTCTATTGTTGCAGCTATTGCCGGTGAATTTGAATTGTTATTGGATAATACAATGATGGTTCTGTCTGTATCTACATACCTGGTAAGAAAAGTGGTGTAACCGGGCCATCCGCCACTATGAGCGATAAAATTTCCTGCATCATTTTTCCCCACCATTACACCATAACCATAAAATGATTTATTGATCGTATCCATCAACGCCTGGCCTTTCAGCATTTCATTTTGTGTGGCTTCAGAAAGCAGTGTATGATTTTTTAATGCTCGATCCCATTTCAGCAAATCAGCCGTTGTTGAATTTACACAGCCATCTCCCTGGATGCCATCGAGGTAAATAACAAAATTTAAATACCCTAAACTATCCGGTAAAAAATATTTTTTTAAGCTATCATCAAAAGCAAAACCATAGGCATAATTGGCAATCGTATCTTTCAGTGAACGCCGGGTATTATAGATTCTTGAATGATGCATGCCCAGCGGTGTAAAAATATTTTCTGCCAGAAATTGCGCAAAAGTTTTCCCCGAAACTTTTTCAACAATGGTAGCCAGCAGGGCAAAAGCCGTATTACTGTATTCCCAACTGGTACCGGGTAAAAAATTGACCGGCATTTTCTCCGTTGACAGGAAAGCGATCATATCCTTATTGAAAGCAATTTTACTTCTGTCCCATTTTTCATTCATCTTGCTTTCATAGTCCGGCAAACCAGAAGTATGTGTAAGCATCTGACGGATAGTAATACCGGAATAAGGAAGCTCAGGAAAATATTGCCGTAAGGAATCAGTGAGTTTTAGTTTGCCTTTTTCCATCAGTAATAAAATACTCATGGCAGTAAATTGTTTGCTAACGGATGCCAGCTCAAAAACCGATGAATCGTTTAGTAATCTTTTAGTATCATAATTGGCAAAACCGTAGGATTGCTGAAAAACTATTTTTCCTTTTTCAGCAATCAATACATTACCATTGAAGTTAAAATGTTTTGCTTGTCCATCCAGGAACTTATCAAAATCAACCGTATCTTTTTTATTACCAGTACAACCAATAAAAATTAACAACAGAAAGGGAAGAAATTTATTCATGTAAATTTTATTTTATAAACACATTTCGAAATTAATAATTAGTTGTTGATATATCCCGGGCCATATAAAGGAGTACCACTTTTGGTTCCGTTATGTTTTCCTTCTTCTATTACCATTTTCCCATTTACCAGCACATAGTAAAAGCCAACAGAAAACTGATGTGGTTTTTCAAAAGTAGCTTTATCGTTTACTTCCTTTTCATTGAAGATAACAATATCGGCTGCATATCCTTCTTTCAGCAAACCCCTGTCTTTCAATTGAAATTTTTGTGCCGCCAGTGATGTCATCCGGCGAATGGCTTCTTCCAGGGAAATTAATTTTTCTTCCCGCACATACTTGCCCAATACTCTTGCATTAGTACCATAAGTACGGGGATGAGGAAAACCTTTTCCATTACTTACGCCGCCATCAGCACCAATCATATTAAACGGATATTTTATAAAATAGCGAACATCCTCTTCATTCATACTGTGATACACCATTTGTGCACCACCGGCTACCATCATATCGAGTATAGTATTTGCTTCTTCTGTTGGTTTTGCTTTTCTCCCTTTTAGTTTATTGATCTCCGAAATATTTTTTCCATTTAATGTAGTGTCTGCCTTATGCATAGCTACAAAAGCATAACTGTAATCTTTATACTTATATTCTTTTTGCATCTCCTGCATTTCCTTCAGCATTTGTTTATGCAGTACCGGATCAGCAATTCTTTTTTTCAATGAATCATCTCCACCGGCCAATGCCCAATCGGGTAAGCGTATTCCCAGGTTGGTACTGCTGGCGGTGTAGGGATACTGATCTATCGTTACATCATACCCATCTTTTCTCGCCCCCTCAATCAATGCCAGCGTTTCTTTACTTCTTCCCCAGTTGGCCGGGCCACTTACTTTAAAATGAGATACCTGCACGGGTATTTTGGCGGCTTTACCAATATTGATAGCTTCATTCACGGCATCCACCACACCGTTTTCTTCATTGCGGATATGTGATGCATAGATACCATTATAGAGTGCGGCTGCTTTAGCCAAACCAATTACTTCTTCTGTGTTGCTATACATACCCGGTAAATAAATAAGTCCGGTGGATAAACCAACAGCGCCATCTTTCATGGCCTGTGCTACCAATGCTTCCATTTTCTTTTGTTCATCCGTTGTTGCCAAACGGTTATCCAATCCCATAGCTAATCGCCTGACGGTATTATGCCCTACAAGTGATGCTACGTTGATAGAGGTTTTCATACTGTCGAGCCGCCAAAAAAATTTCTTCAGGTCATCTGCAGAACCACCGCAATTTCCGGTAACGACGGTGGTAACGCCATCATAGATATAATTATCGGCTGTGGGTCTTTCAAATACACCACCTTCAATATGCGCATGTACATCAATAAAACCGGGAGCAACAATGAGTCCTTTTGCATCAATAGTTTTGTTGGCAGTTGCCATGGGAAGTTTTCCAATGGCAATGATCTTTCCATCTTTCACTGCCACATCACCATAATACCAGCTGTTGCCGGTGCCGTCAATAATTTTTCCATTACGGATCAGTACATCGTATGGTTGTTGCGCCTTTACTAAAAAAGGGAATAAAAATAGCAGGATAATATATTTTTTCATGTGTTTATTTTATTACTAATTGATTGTCACCCCGCTTTCCTCGGGGCAGGCTATGGAATTCGCCTTAAAAATTATCATCGCCTGATGAAATAAATTGCTCGATAAATTTTATGGCTCATTTCATATTGAAATTAATTTTCTAAAGTTCACGAAGTATTTCTTTGGATACAGTTTCTGGCAAAACTAATGACTTCCTGTTTTTCCCGTCCTGACTCTGAACCCGATAGCTATCGGGTCCCGACTCTCACTCCTCCAAAGGAGTCCTTTCGGACAGGTGATATTCTTTTTTTAAAATTTCAATAGTAGTTATTGCCATTTGTTTCAGTTTGTTTTCAAAATAGGTATTACGGTTATTCAATGATTTTACAAAATGAAGTTGAGCCGCCAGTTGATCGATCAATCGTTTTTCATTGGTGATCAAACCGGGATTGCCGGTTGGTTTGCTGATCAATGAATCGCCATACATTTCATCCAGTACATTTCCTTTAAAAATCAGCACCATAAGATTCTGAAAGCCTGTCAATCTATCTTGCTCCAATGAATAGTTTTGGGTTTGTACAAGCTTTAGTTGTGCATCATAGGCTATTATTGCTTTTACCGCAGACTTTTTGGTAATCAGGCGCATGCCACCTGCATTTTTAAGTTGTTGCATTGTGCCGTCTGTAGAATAAAAATAAGTAACCCGTGGAGCCCATCTGGCATAGTAATATAGCAAAGCTGTATGACTCAGGTAATCCGGTTGATTCAAAAAGTAGGATAAAGAATCCATTCGTCTCCGCCTGTCAATTCTTAAGTTGGCATGGGTATTAATATTGGCAGTATCTGCCTTAAGGTCTTCAATCATTGAAATAATATACTCTTTCTCCCGGTGCCGTTCGATAGTTTGTTCCAGTTTATATTCTGCCAGAAACCCGCAGAACACAGCAAGGAACAACATTAAAAACTCCCAGAGATAATGGGTCCATTTATTTCTTGGGGTATGTGAATGTGCATGTACTTCCATGAGTTAGTTTGTTCCCGATAGCTATCGGGATTATTGTTTGTAGTTTATAGTTGTTTTCCTCTCCGAAGGAGTCCTTTGGACATAGCTCTTAGCTTCCCTCATTCATGGCTCCCGACTCCTGACTCCCGACTCTTTTCTTCCGACTCCCGACTCTTTCCTCCCGACTCTCATTTCAGGTGATATTCCTCTTTTAATAAATTGATCAGGTTTTCAGCAGTCTTGATTGTTTGTTCAATATTTCCATTTGTAAGACGATAGGCTGTTTTTAAAAAGACGACCTTAATTACAAATTCATTGATAAGGTTTGTATCTGATGTTATCAAAGAAGGATTTGAATAGATGCGGGATATGGAAGCACTATTACTGGTATCCGCCATATCATTCCATACGTAAGCATTAAATATTTTTCCAGTCATATTAATACTGACTTCGTCTCTGCATTTACGTTCAACATCCTGCTGATTTAAAATCAATTTAACGGCTTCATTATCGTAGATAGTTATACTGTCAGCAGCTTTTTTGTTCCTGATAAGCCGTAGGCTTCCCGAGCTTTTTAATTGTTGAATTGTTCTGTCGTGGTATTTAAATTCACTGATTCTGCCAAGAAATCGCGCATAAAAATAAATGTCGTTTAATTTGCTTTTATCGTTTTGTCTTAATAAAAACACAAGGGAATCAAAATAGTTAATATATTTTTTCCGGACACCGGATGATAACCGAAGAGAGGCTGTGTCTAGTTCCACATCTTTAATTAAAGAACTGATATACTCTTTTTCCCGTTTATGCTTTATTTGGTGCTCCCGGAAATTCTCTGCCAGAAAACCACAGAACACAGCGAGAAATAACATTAAAAATTCCCAGAAATAATGGGTCCATTTTTTACGCGGAGTATGAGTGTGTGCATGTACTTCCATTGTTTAATTTTCTTATTTAAGAGATCGTATTTTTTTAATCCTGCTTAATCTTATATTTTTCCTGAAGCAATTTCATTAAATCGGATGCCTTTCTTTGTAAACCTTTGATAATAAAGGTTTGTGTTATTTTATTTCTTTTACTAAAATTCATTGGAATATGAAAATCGTTTAACTCGGCCGCAGTAAAAGGCATCAGCGGATAATTTTTATCAGGTCTTTGAAGCGTATTGCTCCTATCGTCAATCATTATATCAAACACATTGGCATCAAAAATCTTTCCCATTAAACTTCTTACTGGCATAAAATGCTCCCTTTCAATATCCTGTATGTTTTTTAACTTTGAAATTGCCAGTTGATAAGCTTGTATACTATCTACAATAGCCCTGCTTCGTATAAGTCTAAAGCCTCCTGAGTTTTCCAGTTGAGTGATAGTACCGTCAGTAGGATGAAAAATGCTGAGGCTTAATAATTTTCTACCAAAATAATAAACGTCGGATGTTTCCTGCAAATACTTTTTACTCCTGAAAATATCGAACACCGAATCATAATTGGCAATCTCGTCCATTTTACTTTTTAGTATAACACTCATGTTCAACGTATCGGTTTTTAAATCCTGGTACAAGGAGGCCATATATTGCTTCTCCCGCTGATGCTCTATATAGTGTTCCCGCTGGTTTTCTACAAAAAAACCAAGTGTAACTGCAAGGAAAAGCATAAAGAACTCCCAGAAATAATGTGTCCATTTTTTTTTACCCCGATGGCTATCTGAGGCGGTGTGAGTATGTACTTCCATGAGTTAGTTTATAGTTTATTGTTTGTAGTTTATAGTTGTTTCCCTTATAGCTCGCAGCTCACTGCTCGGAGCTTTCCGAATGAGTCCTTTGGCTTACAGCTTACAGCTAATAGCTAACAGCTTTCCTATTCCAGACGATATTCTTTTTTAAGCGCTACTAATAAATTCACTGCCTGGTTCAATAATCTCCGGGCATCCCGGCGGTTGGCCCTGTTGAATGCTTTTACGGTAAATAATTTATAATTGAATTCATGCAGATCATCCGTTGAATAAGGAAATAGGCCAGGGTTACCTGTTGGTGGAGAAGGTGTATTATTGGCATCCATCATGGCATCAAATATACGTCCGTCAAAAAATTTATGCGCTATCGTCCTGTATTCCTGCAAACTTACTTCTTCTATATCACCCTGTTTTACCAGGCTTCTTACGGATACATCATAGCGGGTAATACTGTCTGCAATAAACCGGCTATGTACCAGTCGCAATCCGCCTGCATTTTTTAATTGCTGCATAGTACCGTCATTAGGCACATACCTGATGGAGATACCGCGGGAAACAAAGACCGCATAATAATAAAGGTTATTGGTAAACAGGGGGGCAGTATCGCCATTCAGCAAAATTGATATGGAATCGAGCCGGATTTCTCTTGTATTCCTGATCGTAATAATTTCACTCAGCCTCGTGGTATCGGCTTCCAGATCATTGATCAGCGATCGGATCAATTGTTTTTCTCTGTCTTTTTCAATTCTATGTTCCAGTTGATACTCTGCCAAAAAACCACAGAATACAGCAAGAAACAACATTAAAAATTCCCAGAAATAGGCTTTCCAGTTCTTCTTTCCATGAGCATGAGTGTGTGCATGTACTTCCATAAGTTAGTTTATAGTTTATTGTTTGTAGTTAGTAGTTGTTTTCCTCTCCGAAGGTATTATCAGGAAATTGCTATCGGGTATCGACTCCCGACTCCGAACCCCTAACTCCTAACTCTGAACTCCTGACTCTCTTCCGTTTCTACCGGATCGTTTTTTACTTACTTCGTTTATACCAAAAAGAAGTATGCCGATAAGCACACAAATACCAATCTGCCGCAATTCCTTCCATTTAGAAGATAATAATAACCAGCCTGCAAAAGCTGCCGCTGCTGTTGCCAGGAAATAGCCAAACCGCACTTTAAAATAATCATTTCCGGCGAGTTTCTTTTTCCGCAAACTTATCATAGAGATGCAGACCATCAAATAGACCATTACCCGGATGATGGAACCAATGGTCAATGCTGCAAAAAAAGACCAGATCAGGGAGACAACCGTGGTGATAACAATAAAAAGCAACAAAGACCAGGTAGGTGTAAGCCGCTTAGGATGAATAAAAGAAAATAGTTGCGGAAACTGTCCTTCGCTGCTGAAGGCGAATGGAAGACGGGAACCTCCTAAAACAATAGCATTCAATGTACCACTAATGGAAACGACTGCACCGGATGCGATAAGGATTCCTCCCCAACTACCCATAAAAAGATGGGCAGCATCTGCTAATGGTTTTTCAGATGTTGCCAAACCAGGAAGTGTACCAATAGAGACAAACTGTATAAGACAGTAAAATAGGGTAATAAAAATAAAACCGGTTATTAATGCAAAGGGAAGGTTCTTGCGTGGATTAGTTACTTCGCCGGTATTGATCAATACCGATTCAAAACCTCCGAAGGCAAATACCAGCAATAAAACCGACGTAGAAAACGAAGAGAATTCAAAAGACTGGTTCGTTGAAAAAGATGCCGGTTGTATGTTGAACAAACCGATAACAATAAACGCAGTGAGTGGAAGCAATTTGGCAATGGTAAGCAGGTTATTTACCCGGGTAGAACTCTTTACGCCGATATGATTGATGATAGTAAAGAAAATAGTTAGTGTCAGAATACAAACAACTCTTAATCCAGGTTTGCTAAAGGCCGGTGAAAAAAAGGAAAGATAGATGACCAATAAGTTGATCAGTGTAGCATAATTAAAAATGCGACTGAGTAATAATAACCAGCCCGTCATAAAACCGGGAAAAGGCCCCAGCGCAGTATAGGCATAAATATAAGGACCACCCGTTTTATCAAACCGGGAACTTACTTCGGCGAAGCAGAGAATAAAGACCATAACAACAATGGCACAAACTCCAAATGCCAGCAGGCTGTACACACCGGATAAGCCAAACACTTTTGACGGCAAGCCAAATATGCCGGCGCCTATAATACTGTTGATGATCAGCAACACCAGGCTCCATTTTCCTATACTTCGTTTAAGTTGTGTCATTTTTTACGCTTGTCCCGATTTTCTAAGGTTGAAGGAGGATGAATTTGTGCATGTACTTCCATAAGTTAGTTTATTCCCGATAGCTATCGGGATTGTTGTTTGTCCGCAGGATTCTGCGAATAGTTAGTAGTTGTATTACTCATAGCTCGCAGCTTATAGCTCACAGCTTCTCTCTACTCGATATGATATTCTTTTTGTAAAAATGTTATCATGTTTATTGCTTTTTCATTCAATAATTTCAACCGTACTTCAATCATGAAATTGGTGCCTTTAAGCATGTGAACATAATAAGCAAGGTCAAAATGAAGGTTTTTGTCGTATGATCTTAAAGGTGGGTTATCAGTTGGTCTGTTGATGCCATCAATAGTTACCATTTTATCGTATACAGCCGGGTAAAATATATGGGATAATAAAGGGTCTGCCTCTCTTCTTTCAATACGATCGTCTTCCTGGGTATAATATATATATTCCACCAGTTTTTGATAAGATATCATACTGTCGGCTGCCTTTTCGTTTCGTATCAATCTTAAAGAGCCGGAATTTTTTAATTGTGTAATGGTTCGATCATTACTTTGAAACCTAAGACCCCTTACAAAACTTCTGCTTAAATAATACAGATCATTTTCATGCCCTTTAATTTTCTGATTGTTTAAGAGAAACGTTAAAGAATCCATTGCTTTCATCTTATTTTGCCGGAAAGCAATATTTTCTCTGATTGCAGCTGTATCTGTTTTTAAGTCTTCAATAAATGTCTGAATAAATTTTTTCTCCCGGTCTCTTTCTATTTTATGCTCCAACTGGTACTCTGCTAAAAATCCACAGAACACGGCAAGGAACA
>JANMLJ010000245.1:0-1959 GCA_031372465.1 Chitinophagaceae bacterium
TCTCCACTAAAATTAATAACTAATGGAACCAGCCTTACAAAGACGTGTGCAGCGCTATGGATGGGATAAAGCTGCCGCTTATTACGAAAATGCATGGCAGCAACAACTGAAACCTGCGCATGACGCCTTGTTTGATTTTGCTAATATTCAAAAAGGACAAAAAATTATTGACATTGCCTGTGGCACAGGGCTTATAAGCTTTAGGGCTGCAGCAGCAACTGGCAAGAAAGGGTTTGTGCTGGGCACTGATATTTCGGACAAAATGATTGAGATTGCTGAAAAGACATCAAAAGAAAATAACATTGACAATATCAGGTTTGAACGGATGGATGCTGAAGAACTAAAAATTAATGATGAGGAATTTGATGTGGCAATTTGTGCCCTGGGGTTAATGTATGCGCCAAGTCCTGTAAATGCTTTGAAAGAAATGTATCGTGTTTTGAAAAAAGGAGGAATCTGTATAGCGGCCGTTTGGGGAAAGAGAGATCATTGTGGCTGGGCAGAGATATTTGAAATTGTTGATAAACGGGTTTCATCGGAAGTATGCCCGATGTTCTTCAATTTAGGTAATGACAATGTGCTCCAAAAAAATCTTGAACTCGCCGGTTTTTCATCGGGCAAAATAAAAAAAATCCAATCTTCTCTTGACTATGACACAGATGAAGCAGCATGCGCTGCCGCATTTGAAGGTGGCCCGGTAGCATTAGCGTATTTTAAATTTCCTGAAAACGTACAAAAAGCGGCTTGCGAAGAATATCTTGCTTCTATTGAAAAATATAAAACAGAAAAAGGTTATTGTGTTCCCGGGGAATTTATTATAAGTGTAGGAATAAAGTAGCACGCCAAATTTTTGTGATAGAAGGAGGGTTTGACAACATTGAAATCAATAAAATTAATTACCAGGACTATTGAGCAGATATAATTTTGCAAAAGAAAGGCGAGCTGCCAACATTAAGAACAATAACCAAAAGCCCCATAAAGAAGCCCCGCATTAAAAGTAATTAATGGGGGCTTTCGGTTATTGTTTGTTGACCGGCACCTGGCAGATGCTCTTTTTGATGGCTATAGGGAATTAGTAGGCACCCTTGTTATAAGCTAGTGATTTGCAGATTTAAAATAGTATTACAATTTATCCGTTTGAAAACGGTTAAAGCTATTTGCGGTATTCTGAATACGAAAGGTATAACAGTTAATCAGACTTGAATCTTCACCGAGGGTGTTGATTCAATACTACGCTTTGCACAAGTCTCTGCGTGCCGGCCTCGCTGAAAATAAAGGTGTATCTTAGTTATCGCTCGGCCGCAGGACCGTTTTAATTGATCGGCCTGCGCAAAGCACCGACGTTGCCTGCCATGTTGTTAGAAACTTCAATTTATAACTAAAACCTAAACTATTATGAGACAGATCATTATTTCCACAATGTTGTTTTTGGTTGCTTCAAGTTCATTTAGCCAACAAACGACTTCCCAACCATCTTTTACTCAACAGGATTATCTTGAAAAAAGTAAAAAGCAGAAAAAAGTAGGTACAATACTCTTGGTAAGTGGTGCAGGTCTTATCGCTACTTCGATTATTATACCAAAGGGTGAATTGGTATACAATGGCATTTGTGTAGGTGCATATTGTGATGATAAATATAAAAATGATGGAATCAAGAGTGCTTTTTTCATAGCGGGTGGTATAGCTGCCCTCAGCAGCGTACCCTTGTTTATCGTTTCCAGAAAGAATCGAAGAAAAGCAACGTCTGTGAGCATTAAAATGGAGAATACAATTCAATTGTATAACCAAAATTTTGTTCATACTTCATTTCCTGCCTTAAGAGTGAAAGCTAATTTCTAATTTTTGGCACTACCCCCTTCCATCGGTCTAAATAAACACGGCAGGTTGCAAAAGTATTTGCAAAAAAGCAGGGCTGGACAATGTAACATGATCTATGCGCAAGCATCATCTGCGGTTCGG
>JANMLJ010000247.1:0-2266 GCA_031372465.1 Chitinophagaceae bacterium
GTCCTTTCGGACCTGCCCCCCGCAAGGGGGTTCTCAGACCCCGATTATAAACATGTTCCTACTGTTTGGGTCAGTACAAAAAAGGTTGGCGACAAGGTTTTAATTTCTGTACGTGATAATGGACCGGGAATTCCTCAAAAAATCCTCGATAAAATATTCCAACCATTCTTTACTACCAAACCCACAGGACAAGGAACAGGCTTGGGATTGAGTTTAAGTTATGATATTGTAAAAGCACATGGCGGTGAACTAAAAGTAGAAACGAAAGAAGGTGAAGGAAGTGAGTTTATTATACAACTACCAACCAATTAATATATAAAATGAAAACCTGCATACGACTATTATTGTTGCTGATCATTTCAACTATGGCTAATGCCCAGCAAGGAAACCCTGACAGTTTAAAACAAGCATTAAAAAATGCGTCTTCTGATTCGGCCAGGTTTGACATTCAAATGAAACTGGCAACTTATTATCAGGAAGATAAGAGGGACTCTGCCCTGTCTTATACTGAAGAAGCCTTCATTCTTACACAAAAAAACAACAAAAAACTTGACGAAGCATATGCGTTGGATACAAAAGGATATATATTAATGCATTTAGGAAGGTTATTGGAATCATACCGGTGCTTTCCGGCAGCGCTGGAAATTGCAAAGAACCCGGAAAATGAAAATAAAACCTGGTTCAGGGACACCGCTTTAACGCCACGAAAATATAGGTTAACAGTGCTTGAAAATACCCATCATGATTTTGGGCATTTGATGGGTGCCGTCGGCAAAAATGACCAGCGGATTGTTCAATACCTGGAAACAAAAAAAATTGCGGAAGAACTGGCCGATACACTGATGTTGGGATTTGTAAATATGAATCTCGGGCATACTTATCTTGACCTCGGCAAAGCAGATTCGGCATTAACGATGGAAGAAAATGCGGCCCGGATGTTTATTCAGAAAAAAGATGAAAGATATTTATGCCTGGTTTATAATTTAACAGGAAGGATCTATCTGCAAAAAGGCAACAACCCGCTGGCTGTTCAGTATTTTCACAAAGCCGTTCAATCGGCGATTAAGCAAAACAACACCGCGAATGTAAGTTATTCCTATTCTCTTTTAACCGATTATTTTCTTACGAAAGAAAAGAATAAAGATTCCAGCCTGTACTATGCCAAAAAAAACCTGGACAATTTGCAGACAATGGGTGAAAGAAGTTTAGATGATGCTTATTTACTTTTATCCGAAAGCTATGCGCTGAATAATCTGGTTGACAGCGCTTATAAATACAAAAGCCTCGCTTTAACCAGCAGAGACAGCAGTACCAAAGCCAGGATTGAAGGTTTAACAAAAGTTCAGAACCTGGGTTTTGATGAACAGTTGAGGTTACAGGAATTAGAGAAAGAAAAGGCGGATACTAAAAATAAAATCACAACCTATATAATGCTGGCGGCTTTGGCAGTGTTTCTTTCCATTGGTTTAATTCTATATCGCAACAACCGCCAAAAACAGAAAGCCAATAAGATATTGGCAGCAACACTTACTGATCTGAAATCCACCCAGAATCAACTCATTCAATCAGAAAAAATGGCAAGTCTTGGTGAATTGACTGCAGGCATTGCCCATGAAATTCAGAACCCGTTGAATTTTGTTAATAATTTTTCGGAGGTGAACAAAGAATTGATTGCAGAGATGCGAGGTGAAATTAAAAAAGGAAATTACGAAGAGGTAAATTCATTGGCTAAAGATGTTGAAGAAAATGAAGAAAAAATAAATCATCATGGAAAACGGGCTGCAGATATTGTAAAAGGAATGTTGCAACATAGCCGCAGCAGCAGTGGTATAAAAGAACCAACAGATATCAATGCTCTTTGTGATGAATATCTAAGATTAAGTTATCATGGTCTTCGTGCAAAGGATAAGAGTTTTAATGCAACGATGATAACAGATTTCGATGAAACGATTGGTAATATCAATATCGTTCCTCAGGATATTGGAAGAGTGATTTTGAATTTGATTAATAATGCTTTCTATGTTGTCAATGAAAAATCAAAACAAAACATTGCCGGTTACGAACCAACTGTTACAGTTGCTACGAAGCGATTGTCCCTCCCTTCGGGTTCCCAAGCGGAGCGAAGGGAAGGAACGAAGTTCGAGCAGGGGGGCCTCGGGGGTCGGAGTATCGAAATAAAAGTATCCGACAATGGGGGCGGCATCCCTCCAAAAATACTCGATAAAATATTTCAACCCTTCTTCACCACCAAACCCACCGGGCAAGG
>JANMLJ010000268.1:0-2859 GCA_031372465.1 Chitinophagaceae bacterium
TACGGACAGGTTGGTAATGATAATATCGGTGATTATGATGCATTGGGTACTTATGCAGCGGGCCCTTTATACAATAACCAGGCAGGTATATCCCCTAATCGGTTAGCCAGTAGCAACCTTACATGGGAAGATATATATGAAAAAAATCTCGGATTAGATTTTGGATTCTTCAATGATCGTTTAACGGTATCTGTAGACCTTTATGACAAGCAAACCAGGAAAATTCTTCAGAATGCCACTCTTCCAAGTTATACCGGCTGGAGTTCTGTTAGGCTAAATTCAGGGAAACTTGAAAACAAAGGAATTGAACTGGAAGTAAAAGCCAAAATATTGGAATCATCTAAACCAGGCGGATTACGATGGAATGTAAACTTCAATTTTGCCAATAACTCTAATAAGGTACTGGAGATCGTAAATGGTACTACTACATTAGACAGAAACACTTCCATATTATTAGGCAAGCCGCTTGGCCAAATATTAACAACAAAATTTGCGGGAGTAAATTCAGCCACCGGAAGAGCTATGTGGTTTGATTCACTTGGCAAGCTAACTTATAACCCACAGGCAAAAGATCGTTACTATGCTGGTATTGGTAGTACAAATACTGGTGGTGCAAATCCTGGTGGTGGTTTACCTCCAATCACTGGTGGCTTATCTTCTACACTTGCTTATAAAGGAGTAAGTATTGATGTACAGTTCTCTTACCAATATGGACAATTGCTTAGTGATGGACAATACAACTTTGCCATGGAAACAATCGCCCGTGTTAATTTATTGCAGGAAAATTATACTAACAGGTGGACAACTCCTGGCCAGATTACATATGTACCAAAAGCAAACGGAGTAACAGATCCAAATGGCGTTGGACCTGGCTCGGGTGATAGGTTTTTACAAAAAACAGATTTCATCCGTATGAGAAGTTTAACCCTTGCCTATGACTTTGGCAGTACTTTCTTAACACGCCTTAAAATAGCTGCTGCAAGATTTTACGTGCAGGGAGGTAATTTATTTACTCACACAGCTTTCAAAGGGTACGATCCCGAATTTGTTTCTACTGCTACAGGTATTGTTCCTCAGGGAAAAAATATTACAGCGGGTGTTCAATTTGTATTTTAATAAAAAAAAATAATTTATTATGATAAAGTTTTTAAATAAAATAAAATGGCTGGCAGTTATTGTAGTCATGTTACTGTCCACTTCATGCGAAAAACAGTTAGAAGTAGTTCCACTTACTGTATTGGACGAAGGGCAGGCACTAAAAACTGTTGCCGGTGTAGAGGGCGCTATCGCCTCTGTTTATTCTTCGCTTAAAGCAGTGAATTATTATGGTCAGAATCAGATTTCATTGCCGGAAGCATTGGCCGATAATGGCTTAAATACAAATCATTCAGGAAGATTAGTTGGTGAAGTGAGAAATGCAATTGGTGCTCATTTTGCAAACTGGGCCACTATTTACAATGCTATTAACCAGGCCAACCTGATCTTAGATGCCATTGCAGCACCAGGTAGTATTACTCCAGCTCCTACTGCAGCTCAATTAGCTTCATGGGAAGGGCAGTTAAAATTTTTAAGGGCCTTATTTCATTTTGACCTGGTAAGAGAGTATTCATATATACCAGGAGCTGTGGTAGCAGCCAATGATAAAGGAGGAATACCTATAATGATAACTGGTATCCGGACTAGTGAATTTGCAAATTCCGCCAAACCAGCAAGGGGAACTATCGCTGCCGTTTATGCGCAGATATATGCAGATCTTACTACCGCTACTTCCAAACTATTAGCAACTCCAGCTCAATTTCCTTTAAGAGCTTCAAAAGAAGCTGCCCAGGCATTATTTGCAAAAGTGGCTTTATATAATAAAGATTATGCAACTGCAAAAAGTTGGGCTGATCAGGTAATTACTACCCGCGGCGCTACTTTACGCAATCCTGGAAATTATGTTGCTGGCTGGAGATCTGCCATACATCCCGAATCATTATTTGAAGTTGCCTTTGCAACTGCCGGTGAAAGTCTTGGTGTGAATGTATCCATGCAATCAACTTTTTCTTCTCTGGTAACTCCTGGTGTACCAGCTTCTACAGGTGGATGGGGTGATTTAGGTGCATCAATAGGTTTATTAAATGACATGGGACTTACCTTAGTAAGTCCAGGTACGTATGGGGTAAACCCCTGTGCTGTAGCAGCAAGAAGTGCAGATGTAAGAAATCTCCTGTTTGAACCCGGATCTCCCGGTCGTGGACTTACCGTTATTGAGTGTACAAAATTTCTCGGAAAAAGCGGGGCTTTGTATACAGATAATGTTCCAGTTATCAGAATTGCAGAAGTTTACCTGATCAGGGCTGAAGCACAATCTGCCAGCAGTAGTTCTCCTGCCTACAACCTGGTGAATGCAAAAGCAGACCTTGATTTGATAAGGACTAACAGGGGCCTTACCGCATTAGGTGCAGCTACTCAAACAGCAATTGTAGATGACATTTTATTGCAAAGAAGACTTGAGTTAGCCTTTGAAGGAAATCGCTTTTTTGATTTAAAAAGATTAGGAAAAGATATTTTTAAATCACCTTATTATTCTGATGTATTGTTTAATGACTTCAGAATGCTTCCGGGTATACCAAATGGCGATATTCAATTAAATCCAAACCTGGTACAAAATGTCGGTTATTAAATATCATTTGAAAGGTTTTAAAAAATAATTTTATGTATAAAAAAATAGTAGTCTATTCATTATTTATGGCATTTGTTTTCAGCAGCTGCATTAAATCGAATGATGTCGTTTTCGAGACAAATTATGCAGAGTTGGATGTTGCCTCTTTTAACGGTCCCTTTGGTACTCTAACATATCCGTTTATCACCCGTCAG
>JANMLJ010000385.1:0-2362 GCA_031372465.1 Chitinophagaceae bacterium
CATGTGCACCATCTACAAAAGTCAGCAACCCTTTTTCTTTTGCGATAGCGCATATCTCCTCTACAGGTAATCGAAGACCGGTGCTGCTGGTAATATGGCTGATAAAAACTAATCTTGTTTTGCTGCTAAGACCTTTAAAAAATGCAGCTACAAAATCTTCTTTCGATTGTATAGGTAACGGTATGTGTTGCCTTATATATTTAGCTCCTGTTTTTTGGCAATAATATTCCCAGGTTTTGTCGCAGGCGCCATATTCAAGATCAGTAGTCAGTATTTCATCATCCGGTTTTAAACCAAAACTTTTAGCAACAGCATTTACTGCATAGGATGGGTTGGTTACATACACCAGGTCATCTTTATCGCAATGCAGGTAATTACCCAAGGCTTCCCTTGCAGCAGCTAAATAGTTTAACCCATTTACCGTGATAAATTGTACCGGTTCCTGTTCAAGCTCTACCTGGAATTGCTGGTATTGTTCAAACACTGGTTTGGGGCATGCCCCAAATGAACCAAAATTCAGATAGGTTATATCATCTCTTAAAAAAAAGTATTGTTTCATCTTTTATTTTTATTATCTCCGGATAACTTCGGGATTATTTGCCATAACAACCATTTTTGGCTGGCAACAGATTTAAACTGTATCAGTTTATACCATCAAATGTAAAAGAATATATAAAGGAATTGCCATTATTTGTATGGTTGGTAAACATTTTTACTTTGTTGTACTTGATGCTTCACTATTCTTATCGAAAATTGCCATATAATAAAAATTATTCTGAACTCAGGTTTATTATTTTATCTTAGAACTTGTTTCTATTTTCACTACCTCTCTATCATTGAAATTTTTCAACTAAACTCAACTTTTACTATGAAATATTTTAAACTTACAGCACTGGGAGCATTCTTTTTATTATACCAGTCTGCAAGGGCGTTTGCCATTGATCCTGTTGACACCCGGATGCTGGCACAACCTGCTATTAGCGGCAATCATATCGCATTTATCTATGCCGAAGATTTATGGGTGGCCAACAAAGACGGCTCACAACCACGCCGCCTTACTGTAGACGAAGGAGTTGAGCAGTCTCCCTTTTTTTCACCAGATGGAAAAACAATTGCTTTCAGTGCAGAGTATGATGGCAATGTGGATGTTTTTATAATTCCGGTAGAAGGAGGAATACCAACACGGCTTACCTGGCATCCTGCTCCGGAAATTGTCCGGGGTTTTACGCCCGACGGAAAATCAGTGTTATTTGCCTCTCAACAGGCTTCTTTTTCCAATAGATACGCCAATCTTTTTACTGTTCCGGTTATTGGTGGCATGGCTACTAAATTAGAAATACCCAATGCTACAAGCGCTACCTATTCACCCGATGGAAAACAAATGGCTTATAATCCCCTTAGTGATGCATTCCGTCAATGGAAACATTACAGAGGTGGATCCATATCTGTTATCTGGATTTTTACTTTTGGAGATAATGGTACTATTAAAATTCCACAACCTGAGGAGGGCTGCAATGATGTGAGCCCGATGTGGATAGGTAATACTATTTATTTCAGGAGCGACAGGAATGGTGAATTTAATTTGTATTCGTACAACACGGCGTCTAAAAAAATTGATCAGCTTACCAACTTCAATGATTTTCCAATACTGAATGCTTCTATTGGAAATGGAGTTATTGTTTTTGAACAAGCTGGTTATTTACACACGTTTACTCCCGGAGAATCAAACACAAAAAGATTAAAAATTGGAATAGCTGCTGATTTGCTCGAGCTCCGCTCCCGTTTTGCAAAGGGAGCAAGGTTTATCAGAAGTGCCAACCTTTCTCCAACTGGCATACGGGCAGTGGTTGATTTCCGTGGAGAAATTGTTACAATACCCGCAGAGAAAGGAGATCCCCGCAACCTTACACAAACCACTTCGGCCCATGAGAAATTTCCGGCATGGTCACCCGATGGAAAAACTATTGCCTATTTCTCTGATGCATCTGGTGAGTATCAACTTCATTTACAAAATCAGGATGGAAAAGGAGAAGCCAAAACATTTAAATTAAGTGGTACGGGTTTTTATGCATTCGCCAAATGGTCACCCGATAGTAAGAAAATAAGTTTCTGCGACAATGGCCGCAACTTTTATGTGTTGGATGTAGCAACAGGAGCGATCAGTAAAATTGATTCGGATGAGTTGTATATACCTGGTCCTTTCCGCGACTTATTTGGGGACTGGTCTTCTGATTCCAAATGGATTGCTTATACCAAAATAACAGAAACGCAATTCAAAAGAATATTTCTTTATTCAATCGATCAACAAAAATCATTTCCATTAACCGATGGATTAAGTGATGCGTCAGAACCCATTTTTGAC
>JANMLJ010000419.1:0-3149 GCA_031372465.1 Chitinophagaceae bacterium
GGTATGACAAAAATCCCTGGATATTACTCATAGACTTATCCGAACTAAACATTGTAAGTTTGGAAAGCCAAACTATACAGGAATGACGCAGCGACAACAGTTAAAATTTAAAAAATTGGGGATAATTATCCTTGCCTGGCTTTGTATAGGCTTTCTGAATGCCTGTTATGATTATTTTGTATTGAGTTCTGGATTATCTGCTGGCTTATCTCCGGATTTTACTTTTGGCAATCACCTGGTATTTAGTTTAGCTGCTGCATTTCTTGGTGCAGTAATGGGCGGAAGTTTTCTTGTATTTTATGTAAATGAAAAATACCGCGATAAACCATATGGTTTTACTTTACTGGCAGTGCTTATCTCTTTTACGATTATTGTCGCCATAATTACAGTAGTGTTGGCATTTATAGCAGCACAGGTACAAACCGGCAAATCATTTTTGAACAGTGAAACGAAACAGACTTTTACTGCTTTCCTTACCAATCGGCTTCATGCAAAAAACATATTATTCTGGTCGTCTGTAGTGGCATTAACACAAATACTGTTGCAATTTAATACCAAGTTTGGTGAAGGTAATATGTGGAACCTGATAAGGGGAAAATACCAGACGCCAAGGGAAGAACAGCGCATCTTTATGTTTGTAGATATCAATTCATCTACTACTCTTGCAGAAAAACTGGGGGATAAAAGATATCATCACCTGCTAAAAGATTTTTTTGCCGACATTACCAATCCCATTCTTGATAATAAAGGGGAAATTTATCAATATGTTGGAGATGAAGTGATCATATCCTGGAACTACAAAAATGGCATACAGGATAATCGCTGTATCAATTGCTTTTTTGATATGAAAAAAGAAATTCAAAAATTAAGCAATAAATATCTTAAAGAATATGGATTAGTACCCGGGTTTAAAGCCGGTATTCATTGCGGCAATGTTGTTGCGGGTGAAGTAGGAATTATTAAGCGGGATATTACTTTCTCCGGAGATGTGATGAATACCACCAGCAGGATCCAGGGTATGTGTAAAGAATTTAATGCAGAAATTATTGCATCAGAAGATCTATTAAAAATATTATCGCTAACTGAAAAATATACTACTCAATTTCTTGGCTCTATAAAATTGAGAGGAAAAGAAAAAGATGTGAATCTGTGTACATTGGCGCCTGTTGGTAAATAATTTTTAATAATGGATCTATGAAAAAAATGCTTACCGAAATTGCTAACTGTACAATCTGTAAAAAGTATCTTCCTTTTGCACCACGCCCCATTGTACAGGCAGGGCCCTGTTCAAAAATTGTTATCATTGGCCAGGCGCCGGGTTTAAAAGTACAGCAAAGTGGTAAGCCATGGGATGATGCGAGTGGAAAAAAATTGCGCGACTGGTTGGGTGTGGATGATGAAACATTTTATGATGCAAAAAACATTGCCCTGGTTCCTATGGGATTTTGTTATCCGGGAAAAGGCAGATCCGGTGATTTACCGCCACGTAGTGAATGTGCTCCAAAGTGGCATCAACTTCTTTTACCGGCCATGGAAAAAGTGAAGCTTATCATTTTAATAGGAACTTATTCTCAACAGTATTATCTCCGGGAAAAAGTAAAAGAAAATCTTACAGCTACTGTAAAAGCGTATGAAATATTTTTACCTGCCTTTTTCCCTTTGCCACATCCGTCACCACGCAACCGTTTCTGGCTTACGCAGAATAAGTGGTTTGAAAAAGAAACTGTTCCATTACTTCAAAAAAAAATAAAAGCAATTCTTCTCTGAACATGCAGGTAAGCAGTTAATTTTTGAATGGCGGAGTTATTTCTTTATGGTGATATCAATTACTCAATAGTTTGAACTAAATCCTCCACTTTAGTTGCATATTGTTGAACTTATCTATTTATTTTTACAAATAGAAAAAAAGGGCACCACTAAAAATATAGTACAATGAAAAACGACAAAGACAATATTCAACAAAGTGCCGTAGAAGATCATGATGGCATATTGACAATACGAGGCGGTGGACCAAGAAGGGATTGGAATGGTATTCATTATAAACAAGGCATGTCAGCTAAAAATGTGGGCACCACCAAACTGTCCGCCAATATTGCCACTATTCCTCCGGGTGGTGTGGCATTTGCCCATATTCATGTAGATTTTGAATTGATACTTTATATCATCCAGGGTAATGTCCGACATGAATTTGGGCCCGGGCTTAAGAAAATTGTGGAGAATGAGGCCGGTGATTTTATTTATATCAAACCCGGCATACCGCATGAAGTATTTAATATGAGTGATACAGAACCTGTTGTTGCATTTGTGGCCCGGTCTTCGGCGGAAGAATGGGATAATATTATTCCATATGACCGGAACCAGGAAGAATAAATACAAAACAGACTTTCAGAAATTTCTTCTGAGAAACATTAAACTGATAATAAATAAGCAGGTAAAAATATTTTCCTACTTTAAGACCAGATTGGAAGATCCAATAATTCCTCCAAAGAACTTACTACATAATCCGGGTTTTCTTTTTTTAAAAGGGTTTCCTCCTGTGTACCGGAAAGAATTACAGCGGTTTTAACACCTGCATTTTTCCCTTCCCGGATATCTGCTATTGTATCGCCAATTTTTAATACTTCTTCAGGATTTGTAATTTTCAACAGCTGCATCATATCAAAAATCATTGCCGGGTCTGGTCTGCTTTTACCCAATAATTCAGCAATTCCGATATAATCAAAAGAATATTTATCCCAACCAAGGTGATTGAATACAGCAACGAACAAATCTTTAGGCAAACCAGAGCCAATACCAATCCGAATATATTTTTGCTGCAAAAAAGAAAAAACTTCGGGCAATGCATTCATTTCTGTAAATGAAGTTAATGAGTTGTTCACCATGTGAGTGAAAGAATGAAAAACAAGATCGGCCATCTCAACCGGCAGGCGGTTATAATCAAGCACTTCCCTGATCATGGTCATCTTATTTTTGCCCCTGCTATTTCTAAGTACTTCTTCATCAGCCTGAATATTATATGCAGTAAATGCTTTTTTAAAGCAATCAATAATTAAAACGGGACTACTGGTCTTTACCGTTGTCCCAATCATATCAAATAACACAGCTTTTATTTTCGTCATGATTTTTAAAAATAATATTGAAAAATAATA
>JANMLJ010000490.1:0-24741 GCA_031372465.1 Chitinophagaceae bacterium
TATAAACTCCGGTAAACAGGTAGGTGTAAAACAAAATTGTTTGATTGCGCCTTGGCGTCTTGGCGAGAAATATTAAAAATACTTTATTTGCATTTTTGACGTAAATTTTATCTCAACAGCTTTTCCAGGTTCTGCATTCCCTCATACCTGATCGGATAGTTAATATAAATAAGCCCTTTTCCCACCCGGGCTTTTCCTTCAACCCTGATCTTAACTTCTTTGGCTAATAATGTCAATAGCGAGTTTTTTAAAATTTTAGCCATATCCACTTTCATTTTTATGGGAATCCTGAAATCTCCTTTTGAGGGAATATGAATCATTGTATCCATGGTAAAATGCCCCAGGAAATTATTTTCCAGCCAGGCATCGCCTTCGGCATTCTTTAATTTCATCCGGAATTTATTGTTATTAAAATACCGGAGATCGAGGGTGATTGACGACTCCGCTAGCCCAAACTTAGTTAGTTGGACGTTTTCGATTTCTTTGAAATCAGGTTCTTTTACCTGACCACAGGAAAAAGAAAAAAAAACTAAAATTAAAAAGAGACAGAAAGTTGGAACTCGAAATTTCATAAAATTATATAATGCCTGCAAAATAGGGGAAAGGATGAACTAATTTCTATCCTTCATTAAGAAATTAAAGAATATATAACTAATTAATTTAGTATTTCAAAAAATCAATTTCAATTTATTTTACTAATAATTAGCGCCCAATAATATTAATTTAAATTATTGTTTATCATTTATATATATCTATTTATTAATTTTATATATTAGAAATATTTAACATTATAGTAATGATTATTTTTATTAATAATATTGAGTAAATAAAATTATATTTTATTTATTAAGCACTTATAATTAGGTTATAATAGTGTTTACCTTCACTATTACATCATGTAGGATTATGCATAATAATTAATATATATATGAAATAGCTGAAATCCGCACTTTTTGGTATTATTTCATTGAAATTCTACTAATTGTTTCTTTGATGCCAGTAAACAAATCCACATAACTCTTTCAAAATCGTTGATATACGTTTAAAAATCATTAAACTTTTTAATCAAATAATGGTCTAACGCTCCGAAATTTCAACTAGTTTTTGCTAAATTCGTCTCCTCTTTCTTCATATTCAGGACTTTGGACTTAATGAGAAAAATTTACCTTCTTAGTACCCTTGTGTTTGCCATTTTATTTGGTAGTAAGTCGCATGCGCAGGACTTTTCAAATAAAGGAAAGGAGTTCTGGCTTGCCTACTGTTATCATGTTGGAATGGTAAATGGAGGAGGTGCTGTGGCAATGACTTTATATATTACTTCAGATGTAGCCACTACTTATACGGTTGAGATATTTGGAGTAACTACATTATCAACCGGACCAATAGCTGCAAACCAGGTTATTCCTGTTATTATTCCCAATACTTATTTTATCAATGGAAATGGTGTGTTTAATAACAGAACTATTCGTGTAACGGCAGCAAAACCAGTGGTGGTTTACTCGTTTATTACAAGAGCCCAGGCAAGTGCTGCCAGTTTATGTTTACCTACAAATGTATTGGGTAAGGAGTATTATGCCGCCAGTTTTACGCAACTTTCCAACGAAAATAATGCCAGTTCATATATTACAATTATTGCAGTAGAGGACAATACCAATGTTGAAATTACTCCCACAGCTACTACTACCGCAGGATGGTTGGCTAACTCAATAAATACTGTAACGCTAAATAAAGGGCAAATTTACCAGGTTCTTGGAATAACTACTGGCAACTCTGGTGTTGATCTATCAGGAACAAAAGTAAGAACCATTGCATCTGCCAGTGGAGGATGTAAGAAAATAGCTGTTTTTTCCGGTAGTGGAAAAATTTCGATTGGTTCTCCTTCTTGTACCGGAGGAAGTGCTGATAATCTTTATCAACAGTTATATCCGGTAGCTTCCTGGGGTAGAAAATTTTTAACAGCACCAAGTTCTGGCAGACCATTTAATCATTACCGGGTAATGCGGAGTAATCCACTTACTAATGTTTATGTTAACGGTGTGCTGATTCCTGCTGCTTCTTTTACTAATAATTATTACCAGTTTTACAATAACACGCCCAATCTTATAACTGCTGATATTCCCATTACTGTCGCTCAATACTTTACTTCTCAAAATTGTCCAACAAATCAAAATCCATACGATCCGGATATGATTGTATTGAACCCGGTTGAACAAAACATTAATAAAGTTACCTTGGTTAGTTCTCCGTTAACAACTACAGGAGCCCATCAACATCACCTCCATGTAATAATTAAAAAAGATGGCGCTGGTGCTACGGGGCAATCTTCCTTCAGATTTGATGGCGTTGCAGTTCCATTATCTTCCTGGGTAGTTCATCCTCAGGATCCGACCTACTCTTATTTATATCTATCGAATATAGCCGCAGGTAATCATAATCTGGCTTCAGATTCAGGTTTTAATGCTGTTGCGTATGGTTATGGAAATGCTGAAACATATGGCTATTCAGCAGGAGCAAATGTTAAGGATCTTTATCAACAAATTGGAGTGGCCAGTCAATTTGGAATTGAACCCGCTCCTTCTATATGTAAAGGCTCACCTTTCCGATTTAAGGTCTCGCTGCCCTATTGCGCTGATTCTATGCGGTGGGATATCTCCTTTCTTCCTGGTTCTCCTGCCCAACCACCTACTCAAATTTATACAACCTGTACTCCCGGTCCTGGAGGCCCGGATTCAACTACTGTTGTCAATGGAAAAACACTTTATTGGTACTCACTTCCCACATTATATACTTTTAATACCAGCGGAGCATTCCCTGTAGAAATAGAAGTTTTTGCTCCAAATTCAGATGGATGTGGAAATTCGCAAGAAATCCCTTTTGACTTAAATATTTTTGATCCTCCATCAGCAGATTTTACATTTATCAATAGCGGTTGTACAGCTGAACCAATTCAATTTACAGATAATACTACCACACCAAGGCCAAGTTATATCTGGACCTGGAATTTTAATGATCCGGCCAGCGGAACTAATAATACCTCAGCTTCACAAAATCCAAATCATACTTTTAGTGGACCCGGAACCTACAATGTTACTTTTTCAACTGTTACTACACCAGGATGTTTTAGCGCACAAATCATTAAGCCGATAATTATAAACCCGATACCTACTGCTACCATCACCGGAACAACTACAGTATGCCTGGGTGATACACCTCCTCTTATCACCTTCACGGTAATTGGTGGTACAGCTCCTTATACTTTTACTTATAATATTAATGGTGGTGCCAGTCAGACGATCAGTACAACAGGAACCAATACATCTGTAACTATTCCCGTTTCTACCACTGTAAATGGTACATTCAGGTATAACCTGGAGCAAGTGAAAAATACAGGTTCTACACTTTGTGTAACAAACTATACGAACACTTTTGCTGAGGTTATTGTTAATCAAACAACCAGCCTGGCACTTAGTTCCGGATCTGCTACACAATCGGTCTGTGAAAATGTGGCAATAGGAACTACAGTTTATTCTATAAGCGGTGGCGGAACCAATGCAACGGTAACCGGTTTGCCCCCCGGAGTAACCGGCGTTTATAATGCCGGAACTTTTACATTAAGTGGTGCTCCAACCAGTATTGGAACGTTTAACTATACAGTTACAGCAACAGGATTATGTTTACCTACCACATTAACAGGAACAATAACTGTAAATCCTGATGCGGTCATCTCCCTTTCGGCTGGCTCTGATAACCAGACAGTATGTATAAACACAGCTATCGCTACAATTGGATATACAATTAGCGGCGGAGGTACAGGAGCTACCATCACCGGATTACCGGCAGGACTTACAGGAACATTCAGCGGGGGAATTTTTACAATCACTGGTTCGCCAACTATAACCGGTACATTCAATTATTCTGTAACAACTACAGGAACCTGTTTGCAGCGAATTGCTACCGGAAGCATAACTGTCAACCCGGATGCTGTATTAACACTGACTTCTGCTGCTACAACTACTGTACAGTCACTTTGCATTAATACTGCGCTTACTGATATCAGTTATACAGTTGCTGGTGGTGGCATGGGCGCCGCAGTTACCGGATTACCTGCTGGTGTTACCGGCGTATTTAGCGGCGGCATTTTTACGATCAACGGCACCCCGTCTGCAGCAGGGGTCTTTAATTACAGCGTTACTACAAGCGGTATTTGTATACAGCAAACACTAACGGGTACGATAACAGTAAATGATGATGCCAGTATCTCTTTAACGGCAGGTTCTGATAACCAGACCGTTTGTATAAACACAGCTATAGCTGCTATTGGATATACTATTGGCGGAGGAGGAACAGGTGCCACTATAACTGGTTTACCAGCTGGTCTTACCGGTACATACAGTGGAGGAGTTTTTTCAATTTCTGGTTCGCCAACAATAACAGGTACTTTCAATTACTCTTTAAATACTACCGGCACTTGTTTGCAAAGAATTGTGACAGGTACTATAACTGTTAATCCCGATGCAGTATTAACATTGACTTCTGCAACAAGCACTACTACACAGTCATTATGTATAAATACTGCGATTACAGGTATCAGCTATGGGGTATCTGGTGGTGGTAATGGTGCCTCGGTATCTGGTTTACCTGCAGGTGTTACCGGTGTCTATAGCGGTGGTGTTTTTACAATTAACGGCACACCGACTGTAGCTGGAATATTTAATTTCGCTGTTACTACCAGCGGTATATGTTTACAACAAACCCTTACTGGCACTATAAATGTTATACCCGATGCAGCTATTGCATTAACCTCAGCGGCAGGTAGCAATAACCAGGAATTTTGCATTAACAACGCCGTATCTCCCATTACTTATGCAATAACAGGGGGTGGAACCAACGGAATAGTAAGCGGTTTGCCAACTGGCATTACTGGAACTTATAATGCAGGTGTATTTACCATCAGCGGAACATCCACCATTTCCGGTACATTTAATTTTACAGTAACCACTACCGGTAGCTGTATACAAAAAATGGCTACAGGTACATTAATCATCAATGCATTGCCTACAGCTGATTTTAGTTTGTCGAGCCCAACCTGCGAAACAAAAGTGTTGAACTTTACAGATTTATCAGTAGCTAATACCGGGGCTTTAACTAATTGGTCCTGGAATTTTGGAGATGCAGGACTGTCTGCAAGTCAAAGCCCAACACATACGTATACAAATGCGGGGACCTATACAGTTTCATTATTAGTTACTACAAATAAGGGTTGTACTAATATCCCGTTATTAAACAGACAGGTTACCGTAAATCCGCAACCGGTTAATGGATTTATTTTACCTGAAGTATGTCTTAGTGATACCTATGCACAATTTTTAGATACCACCCGAATTAGTTCTGGTTCTATTGCCAGCTGGTTATGGAACTTTGGTGATCTGGTCAGCGGTCCATTAAATACCTCTGTATTACAAAATCCCCAGCATTCATATACTGCAGTGGGAAATTATACGGCAACGTTAACCACTACAAGTAATAGTGGTTGTGTTACTACAATATCGCAGACATTTACCGTAAATGGCGATATCCCGGTTTCTAATTTCAATGCATTGAACCCTGCCATCATGTGTGCCAATGATTCTATTGCTATCCAGAATGCATCAACTGTAAACTTTGGAAGTGTAACCAAGATTGAGATTTATTGGGATAATATCGGCACACCAGGTGTTTTTCAAACAGATGATTTTCCAACACCAACTAAAATTTACAGGCATATTTATCCAAATTTCCAAACACCTCTCACCAAAACATATACAATCCGTTACAGGGCTTATTCGGGCGTAACCTGCGTTAATGACAGAATCAAGACCATTGTTGTAAATGCAGCTCCTAAAGTCCAGTTTAATAATATACCTAATATTTGTTTTGATGCTACGCCTTTCCAGATAACACAAGCAAGTGAAATAGGGGCTGTTCCGGGTGTTGGTGTATTCAGTGGTCCGGGAGTTACGGCTGCGGGTATTTTTAACCCGGCTTTAGTCGGGCCTGGCACTTATCCTATTAAATTTACATTTACATCAGCAACTGGTAGTTGCGTAGATACATTATCCAGATCAATAACGGTATATGATACTGCAACGGCGAAATTCACTTTTTCTGCGCAAGCATGTGAAAGAACGGCTATCAGTTTTAATAGTTCTATCTCAACAATTCCTGCTGCATCCGGTACAATAACGGGGTGGGGTTGGGATTTTGGTGATCCGGCAAGTGGTGCCACAAACATTTCTGCTTTACAGAATCCATCACACTTATTCAGTAGTTGGGGTACGTATAATGTTCGATTATTTGTTACAACCAGTAATGGGTGCCGAAGCACTATTAGAACTCTTCCTGTTTATGTAAATCCTATACCAAGACCTGATTTTACTTTCCCTGCCAGTGCTTGTTTGCCATCAGCCAACGTTTCGTTTAATAATATTTCGTCTATACCTGATGGTACGCAAAGTAGCTTTAGTTACCTATGGAATTTTGGTGATCCGGCAAGTGGTATGTTGAATACATCTACCGGGTCAAGCCCATCACATATTTATAATACAGCTGGTCCTTTTAATGTAAACCTGCAGGTTACCAGTGGTGCTGGTTGTATCAACGATACAACTATTGTATTGAACACTGTTCACCCTGAACCTGCCGGTGCATTCAATATTGATAAGAATGATGTATGTGTTGGGCAGACTTTCTTCCTTTCAGATAATAGCAATCCTGCGGATGGAACTGCCGTACAATGGAACTGGAACATGGGTGATGGAAATGTACGAACAACCCAATCGTTTAATTATGTTTATGGAACTGCCGGCACTTTTGATATCACTATGTATATAACCAATAGTAATGGATGCAGGAGTACGACTGCCACCCGCAGAGTTACCGTGAATCCATACCCGAGTGTAAATGCAGGCCCTGACTTGTTTATATTAGAAGATGGTAGTGATACGCTTGAACCAATTATTACCGCAAACAATCCGACTTATCTCTGGACACCGAATAACTATTTCCTGAGTAGCAATACAATCAAAAATCCGGTTGTAAAAGGGGTGAATGATATTACGTATACGCTAACTGTTACCGGGCAAGGTAATTGTGTATCGTCTGACCAGGTCTTTATTAAAGTACTGAAAGGTCCGGAGATCCCTAACATATTTAGTCCGAATGGTGATGGAATTCATGATACCTGGATCATTAAATATCTTGACACTTATCCGGGTGGAACAGTGGAGGTTTTTAACCGGTACGGGCAGTTAATTTTCCGTTCAGTAAATTATTCAGTGCCCTGGGATGGAACTATCAATGGAAAACAAGTGCCAATGGGAACTTATTATTATATAGTAGATCCGAAAAATGGAAGAAAATTAATGTCAGGTTATGTTGATATTATCCGATAAGAAATGAATAGAAAATTATTATTTATACCGTTGTTGTTTGTTTGCGTTCAGGTTTTTGGCCAGCAAAGACCTCATTATACACAGTATATTTTAAATAATTATATTTTAAATCCAGCCTTAAGTGGAATTGAAAATTATACAGATGTAAAAATCAGTTCCCGCGATCAGTGGGTAGGATTAAATGGAGCTCCTAAAACCACTTATTTTTCTATTCAAGCTCCGATCGGTAAAGGAGATTACAGAACATCATCTACTTCTTTTGAAGTGCCGGGACAAAACCCCCGGGGAAAATATTATTGGGAAAATTATACGGCAGCAGAGCCACATCATGGAATAGGAATGACTATTGTGAATGATAAAACAGGAAGTTTTAACCGCTTTACCGCCAATGCAACGTATGCTTATCATATTGGTTTATCGCCAACGATGAACCTGTCTGCAGGCTTTTCCGCAGGAATCACCAATGTTAGTATTGATAAATCAAAACAGGATTTTAGTGGCAATGGCGACCCTTATGATCCGGCTACAGGGGCTGCAATCAGTGGAGAGATAAACAGGATCAGACCAGATCTGGGAGTAGGGTTGTGGTTGTATTCCAAAAATTATTTTGTTGGTCTTTCTGCTCAACAGATAATTCCACAGAAACTTTCTTTCTCAGATGATGCTACTTTTATCAGTACCGGAAGATTAATACCACATCTTTTTCTGACAGCCGGCTATCGGTTTTTGGCAGGAGAAGATTTTAATATTATACCTTCCGTAATGCTGAAATATGTTCAAGGTTCATCTATTAATAACTTTCAACCGGAGATGAATTTGAAAGTACAATACCAGGATTTGCTCTGGTTAGGAGGAAGCTATCGCAATAAGGATGGCTATGCTGGTATGGTTGGTTTCAATATCAGTAATTCATTTAATGTCGGTTATGCTTATGACATTACAAAAACCTCATTGAATACCGTAAGTCGTGGCACCCATGAATTCCTCGTTGGATTTATGTTTGGAAATAAGTACAGCGAGAAATGTCCACGATGCTGGTAACGTTTATTATCTATTTCAACTAGGTCAGCAACCTGCTGAAAAGGAGTATAAAAAATTACAAATGAACTATTTTCTTATTCCTGACTATTCTAAGTTCATTTAACGCTTTCTGTACATCCATTTTTTTACGTTCAATTTCTTTTAACGTAATATCAGTATCGGGAATACCTTTCAGATCATTAAGAGAAAGTTCTTTGCTGGCAACTTGCAATTTACTGATAGCTTTATTATATACCAGTTGAAGACTGTCAAACCGTACCTGGTTTACAGCTGAGGATAGCTGTGTATTTATTTTTTCCCAGTCAATCTTATTATAGGCCTGGCGGAGATTATTTTCCCATTTGTTCCAGTCCATTTTTTCCATCTCTTTTTCATACGTGGCCTTTAGTTCGTCTTTTTCTTTATCATTAAAAACATCAGCAATACTTTTTTCCACCACTTTCCATTGTACATTTTCCAATACTTTCTTAGAAGCAAGCATGGTTCTTTCTACCTGATCTTCCTGGTATTTTTTTAATTCAGGTCTATTGACCATATCAAGACTTGCCGTGATAAGTGCAGGACTAATTACTGATGATACATACTCTACGAAGGAGGGTTCTATTGAAGCGGCTGGTGCCTGTTTTGTCCGATTGTTTATTCGCAATGGATTTTCAGTTACATCAACCACTTTTTTTATATAAGGTTGAATGCCTGCCACAAAATTAAATGAAGAAAATATATGATTAAGAGATGCAAGGCGCGTACCATTTTCAGGCTTGCTGACCAATAAAAAAGCATTTATGGCTATTATACATAATATACCACCCATCAGCTTTGCCAGCTTATTGAATGAAATAGCTGTCTTTTTCTTTACCCCCATAATCAATTCGATACGGGTGAGCAGATTGTTTTTCTTACCTGTTGCTGCAATAGCCATTGGGTTATAATCGTTTTCCGCTTTTTCAAGTTTTAATAAAGCAGTAGCATATTCATGAGAATCATATTGAAACTGAAGTACCATATTATCACAACTTTTCTCCCTTTCTGTTTCAATGATTTTTACAAATGCTTTTACAAATGGATTGAAGTAAAGGATAGTTTGAATAATATTGATGATAATATTAATCAGGTAATCAAATCGTTTGATATGTGATAACTCATGTAGCAAAATTGCTTCTACCTGTTGAGTTGTCAACTGATTGATAGCGGCTAATGGCATCAATATTACCGGTTTCAGAAAGCCAATGGTAACAGGAGAGGAGACAAATCCGGAAACCCAGATTTTTACTGTTTTTTTAATATTCATTTGCGTAGCTACCTTTTTCACAAACATTCTCCATTCTACATTCATTTTGGTAAGCCCGAACTTTCGAATCACCTGTACATATCTGTAATTCCGAACAAATTGAAGTACAGGAAGTAACAGTAAAAAAAGGTATAGAATTGAAGCCAGTGGCAATGTTTGCTGGAGCCATTCATTTAATTGCTGGTTTCCATCAGTAGAAACTACAGCCAATGAAAGAATAGTTGAATCCGTTGCCTGATTTGAATAAACAGCCAGAAAAGTATATATAAACCAGCTGAAACCAGTAATAAGTAAAGAGAAAGCAAGTGCGCTTTTTATAGAAGAATTTATTTTGCTGAAAATGCTACTGATAATCTGATAGATAACCCAGAGCAAAGCAAGTTGCCATAAGCTATTTAAAATAGCCCAACCTAAGGATTGCAGAAAGTTGGTATGGCCGGTCATGGTTATTTTTTAAGGCTATCGAGTAAAACCTGAATTTTATCCAGTTCCTCACGGCTTGCTTTGTGGCTTTCATCACCCAATGCCTGAATAACTAATTGGGTAGGTGAGCCCCCAAACAAGTTGTCTATAATTTTACTCAGTAAATGCTTTTGCGTTTTTTCCTTATTTACCGCCGCCTGGTAAACATGGGTTCGCATTGAATCATCTCTTTTCACAATCCCTTTTTCATTCATTATCTGCATTAGTTTCAGGGTAGTGGTATAACCTACATCCTTAATTTGAGCGAGTTCTTCATGTACTTCTCTTACCGTTGCAAGACCTTTTGTCCAAAGTATTTGCAAAATCTCGAGTTCGCTTTCCGTAGGCTTAATCAATTTAGGGACTGACATTTTATTAGATTTATTCAACAAACATACGACTATTTTCGTATTACCCAAAAACAATAACAATATTTATGATTTTTTAACATTGGTTAACAATGGAACGGACCTGGTGGGAAAATGTTACAGTACATATTTTTTCAAAACCGAAACAATTTTGTAAATTTGGTATCACTAAAACATGACTCATGTCATACCATGTAAATGTTGTTTTTATAAAAGATGAGAATGGATACTATGCTCATTGTCCTGAATTACCGGGATGTCATTCACAGGGAGTCACCTATGAAGAAGCAAGGGGGAATATTAAGGAAGCTTTGGAATTATATTTAGAAACAATGAATAAAGCAGAGATTGATGAAGCACTGAACAAAGAATTACTTACTACAACAATGGAGGTAGAAGTTGGCTAAACAACAATTGATGACAGCCAAAGAAGCTGAAAGCCTGTTATTAAAAGCAGGCTTTGTTTTTGTACGGAGTTAAGGAAGTCACCGTATTTATATACGGCAAGTTACAAGAGTGGTTATCCCTTTTCATGCCGGTAAATCATTGCATCCGAAAATTGTAAAGCAAGTGCTTTTGGCTATTGAAGCATAAAAAATAAGTCCCGCTGAAGAAACAGCAGGACTTAATATAATGGTTCTGAATAAGTTTTTACTTGCAGGACGAAGCCTTGGCGTAGTCCTGTAAAATATTATTGATACTGAACAGTATTGCTTTTATTGAATGCTACTACCGGCTCACTTGCTTTTATAACTTTTCCGGTTGGCGAAGTCACAGGAACTACCGGCGCTTTTATTTTCTTTGCAGCTATCTGAGCAAGAGTAGGGGCAATCACCAATGAAACAATAGACATTAATTTTATAAGGATGTTCATGGATGGACCAGAAGTGTCTTTAAAAGGATCACCAACGGTATCACCAGTTACAGAAGCTTTATGTGGTTCTGATTTTTTATAAAACATCTCCCCATTTATTTCAACGCCTTTCTCAAAAGATTTTTTGGCATTATCCCAGGCACCACCGGCATTGTTCTGAAACATTCCCATCAATACACCACAAACAGTAGCACCTGCTAAAAAACCACCTAATGCTTCAGCACCAAGACCAGGCGTAAAGCCAATGATCAATGGAGAGATAATAGCAATAGCACCGGGTAGCATCATTTTTTTAAGAGAAGCTTTTGTAGAAATAGCCACACATTTATCGTACTCCGGTTTGCCGGTTCCTTCCATAATACCGGGAATAGTGCGAAACTGGCGGCGAACTTCTTCTACCATTGCCATGGCAGCTTCACCAACTGCGCGAATACATAATGAAGAAAAAATAAAAGGGATCATACCTCCAACAAACAAACAGGCCAATACATTGGCTTTATAAATATCGATACCAGAGATACCGGCAACTCCAACGAATGCAGCGAATAAAGCCAAGGCTGTTAAAGCAGCAGAAGCAATGGCAAAACCTTTACCCGAAGCAGCAGTAGTATTACCAACCGCATCCAATGTATCCGTTTTTTCTCTCACTTCTTTTGGTAACTCACTCATTTCTGCAATACCACCTGCATTGTCGGCAATAGGCCCAAATGCATCAATGGCTAATTGCATAGCCGTTGTTGCCATCATTCCGGCAGCAGCAATAGCTACACCATATAGACCAGCACATTCATAAGAACCCCAGATTCCACCGGCTAATACTAATATAGGCAAGAAGGTAGATTCCATTCCAACTGCTAAACCACCAATTACATTGGTAGCATGACCGGTTGATGATTGTTTAATGATTGAATTAACAGGGCCTTTACCCATTGCTGTATAATACTCGGTGATGATACTCATTAATGCACCTACGGTAAGTCCAACCGCAATTGCACCAAGTACTCCCCACTTTGTAAAGATTACACCTCTAAGCTCCATTGCTTCGGGCATTAGCCAATACACTAAACCTGCTGCTGCAATAGCTGTAAGAACCATCGAACCCCAGTTACCCATGTTCAACGCCTTCTGCACAGTATTTGTATTGATACCTGCTGTTTCGCTGATACGAACAAATAAGGTACCCACTATAGAAAATAAAATTCCGATACCTGCAATCAGCATCGGGAGTACCACCGGAGCAAATCCATTGAGTGTATCATCAGCGCTGATCACTGTTGTTTGTTGACCCAACACAATAGTTGCAAGAACAGTAGCTACATAAGAACCAAATAAGTCGGCACCCATACCGGCCACATCACCTACATTATCACCAACATTATCTGCGATAGTGGCTGGATTTCTTGGATCATCTTCCGGAATGCCTGCTTCTACTTTACCTACCAGGTCAGCACCCACATCAGCCGCTTTTGTATAAATACCACCACCTACTCTTGCAAAAAGAGCAATTGACTCAGCACCAAGAGAAAAACCAGTCAGTACTTCAATAGTCCTGAACATTTCTTCTGAATTGATAGCAGCATGTGGAGCAAAAATTTGTTTTAATACGATATACAAACCACCAAGTCCCATTACTGCCAAACCGGCTACGCCAACTCCCATTACAGCACCACCGGTAAAGGATACATTTAATGCTTTACTCAAGCTGGTACGGGCAGCTTGTGCGGTGCGTACATTTGCTTTTGTTGCTGCTTTCATTCCGATATAACCTGCAGTAGCACTAAGAACGGCTCCTAATACAAAAGCTACAGCGATTGACCAGTGAGAATGTGGATTAGCAGTAGCCATCACCGCCAGCAAAATGCCAACAATTGCTACGAAGTAGCCTAATATTTTCCATTCTGCTTTTAAAAATGCCATTGCACCCTCAGCAATATATTGGCTGATTTCCTTCATCCGGTCAGTACCGGCATCTTGTTTTGACACCCAGTTGAACTTAACAAACGTGTAGATGAGGCCAATAAAGCCCATCACGGGAACGAGATAAATCAATTTATCCATAAGAGTTGATTCTAGATCAAAAAATAGTTGTAAAACGGTTATTTAACCGGGCGGCAAAGATAGGGGAAGAAGGGGAAAATAGGAATTTCAAACGGAGAATTTGACTTTGACCAAAAACAGTTCCAAATACTTGATTGGGTTAATGTTAGAAGATTCATTCCAGCATTTTGCCTGCGCTTAATTCAGGATTATTTATTTGACCGTGAAAGCTTTGATTATTTCAGAAAGAAATTTGTTCTCATCAAGGTTATTACCCTGTTCCAATGCTATCCTTGCGACTACTAATTTTTTAGAAGGTATTATCCAGATATACTGTCCTTCATATCCGTCAGCATAGAAACAATCTGGAGGAACATCAGGATACTTTCTATTTTCAGGGTTGCCAGGTGCTCCTGCATTCAGCCAGAATTGTGCTCCATATTCTCCCATTGAAGCACCTTTCGCAGGCGTCATACTGTACTTCACCCAGCCTTCGGGAAGTATTTGTTCACCATTGAAATAACCATCATTCAGGTACAATAAACCAAATCGTGTAAAATCTCTAAGTGTAGCAAAGCAATAAGAAGAGGCGGTAAAAGTACCACTTGCATCAGGCTCAAATATGGCGCTGTTCATTCCTATCTTTTGAAATAATGCAGTATACGGGAAATGATAATAGTCTTTATCTCCAACCGTTTTCCGGACTAAATAAGATAAGATGTTACTGGTACCGCTTGAATAGTTAAAATAAGTACCTGGTTCATATTTAAGTTTAGCAGTAACTGCAAATGTTGCCATATCCTTTTTCTTGTAAAGCATATTAGTAACGTCACTTGGCCCATTATATTTTTCACTCCAGTTCAAACCGCTGTTGGCATGAAGCAATTGATCAAGTGTGATCTTTTTTCTACCATCATTTTTCCAGGCTTCAATACCTGTAGCAGAGTGAATATCTAATTTGCCCTGCTTAACTAGAATACCAATCAATGCACTATTCACGCTTTTGGCCATTGACCACCCAATATGAACAGAGTTGATACCAAACCCATCTGCATATTTTTCCGCTGCAATCTGACCGTCATATAAAACAATGATGCCTCTTGTTTGTCTTTTTGAAACATCACCAGGTCTTTCAAACGCATATTCAACTGCTTTGTTTAATTGTTCAAAGTTTATACCCGTTGTTTTTATTGCCGTTGATTTATTACCCATTGGCCATGCAACTGTATCCTGGCTGATTGCAAGAGGTGAAGCCAATTCAAATTTTTGCTCTCTTAATTCCTTTTCACTAATGCCATTAATAAGGGTGCATCCTAATCCTTTTCTGAAAATAGCTTTTCGTTCGGCCAGACCCAATACGTTGCCAGTAGCAGAAGAGTCTTCCATATTTATAGAAAACCTACCTAATGAAAGAGGCATATTCCCCAGTTCCTTTTTTATTACACTTCTGGGATCTCTTCTACTGAGGAATACACAGGAACAAAGATCTTTGGCTCCATAGCCACTGATGATGGGTAATGCTTTCCAGGCATAGACGAGTCCATATATTACACCAGCAAATAAAAGAGACAGTACAATGCGTTTAATATTTTTTTTCATGATAATATTTTAAAAGCACCACTAAGATTTTCTATAATATCCCCGGCTATCATGGCTTCCATAGAAAGTTCTTTGGCGGCAATGTCCCCTGCTAATCCATGTAAATAAACACCGAGAATGGCTGTTTCTTCTGAACTATATCCCTGAGCTAATAAACCTGTCAATATTCCTGTAAGTACATCACCACTACCGGCCGTTGCCATACCAGGGTTGCCGGTTGAATTAAAAAATCCTCTGCCATCTGGTGTTGCAATAATCGTATGATGACCTTTTAAAACAATAATACAATTCAGTTCATTTGCTTTTTGTAAGGTCAATTGCATTCGTTCAAATTCATTTTCCGTTTCACCAAATAATCGTTCAAATTCTTTTGGATGCGGAGTTAGAATAGAACCGGCAGGAATCAATTGGAATAACTCTTTTTGAGAAGCAATACAATTTAATGCGTCTGCATCAAGGATAACCGGATTTCTGTAGATCTCCAATATTTCCCTTAACATCGTTGTGGTAGCGGGTGCAGAACCAATACCCGGCCCGATACTTATTGATTTATATTTTGCCAGGTCATCAACAACTTTTGTAGAAAATGCAGCATTAAGATCAGTGAGCACCATCGCTTCGGGAACGGAGGATTGCAAAATATCGTAACCACATTCCGGAATATGACAGGTAAGGAGGCCCACACCGCTTCTCATACAAGCCCTGGCTGATAGAATGGCAGCGCCCATTTTACCATAACTACCGGCTATCAGTAACGCATGACCGAAATTTCCTTTATGCGAAAACCGGTTCCTGGGTTGGTGAATACCATGAATAAGTGTATCATCCGTCAATTCAAACCGATTCCTAATAGATTGATAAAAATCATTGTGCAATCCAATATCGAGAATATGTAATTCGCCTATGGCTCTATCATTTTCTCCAAATAAAAAAGCAAGTTTATAACATTGAAAGCTGAGTGTATGAGTTGCCTGAATGGAAATCGCATCTTTTGAAGAACGGTCAACAAATAAGCCGCTGGGAATATCTATAGCAACTATTTCACCGATGGAATTATTAATACAGGTAATAAGGCTTGCCGTAATTCCATCTGTCTCCCGGTTTAGCCCAGATCCAAATAATGCATCAATGATTATTTGTCCCGGGATAAAGGAAGGGAAATCTTCTTCTGTTTGGATAAAATGAATGGCAACCCCGGTATATTTATTTAATCTAAGCAGGTTTGTTTGAAAATCTGCAGTTCCTTTTGTGCTTAGTCCTGGAACAGCCGGGTCAAGGATAAAAACGGAAACAGAAAAATGTTGATCTAACAATAGCCTGGCAATAGCAAGTCCATCCCCGCCATTATTTCCTTTACCACAAATAATACAAAAGGATGTTGTATCAGGATATTGCTGCAATAGCCAATCAGCACATTTACCGGATGCTCTTTCCATTAAATTAATGGATACGATGGGCTCATGTTCTATGGTATATTGATCCCATAGCCGTATTTCCTCTGCTGAAAGTATTTTCATTCAGGCTTAAAGGTGCAAAACTATTCGGAGAAAAAGAATGATTTATTTACGTTCTTTTTTAGCTGATTTTGGAGCCTGTTTTTTCAGGAGCGAGGTCTTCAAACTGTCAATCTCATCAACATTTGTTGATTTGAGTCGTTGATAGTCGCCAAAAAAATCATAGCAAAAATGGGCGGCATCATAGATAGCTCTGTTAAACCTGTTTCCCAATAGTATAATTGTTACTTTTTCATCCATCAGTCTTGTAAACACGGTATTTGCCCCATGCCATTTACCAAAGTGATAGACTATTTTTTTACCATTGGGTAATAGTTGCAAACGCCAGCCAAATCCATAATTATGGATAGATTGTTTTTCAAAACTATGCGGTGAAAAAGCGGAGTCAAGCAATGGTTTACTGATTACCTGTTCGGTATATAAAGCCTGATCCCATTTTAATAAATCCTGTGGGGTGGTATAAACGTTTTTATCACCATAAGTCGCATCCAGGAAATCATAACTCCAGTAATTGCCGTTATTCGTAAAAGAAGGAGTGGCTGTCAGCGTATCTTTTAAAGTGAATATAAACGTGTTTTTCATTTGCAACGGATCAAAAAAATGTTGCTGCATATAAGCAGGGAAATTAGTACCACTTATTTTTTCAATGATTGTTGCCAGTAGTAAAAAGTTGGTATTACAATAAGTAAACCGGGTGCCGGGAGTACTTGTAGGGTCAGGTCTCTTGTCATAGATCATTTTTACTACATCCTGGTTAGTAGCATACTGCCTGTTCCATTTATTATTCGGCAAAATTCCCCATTTATTATTACTCATAAAGTAGAGATAATTGGGAATACCACTTCGGTGTGTGAGTAACATTCTGATAGTGACACCCGCATAAGGAAAATTGGGAAAGAATTTTTCGAGGGTATCATCCAGTGACAGTTTATTCTCCTGTACCAGTCGAAGAATAGCAATAGCCGTAAATGTTTTGGAGGTGGAGGCTATATGCATAGGAGTAGTGCTGGTGAGGCTATCCTTTTTGCGAAGATCAATTTTGCCGCTATACTTTTCATAAAGGATTTCACCGTCTTTTGCGATAAGAATGCTGCCATTAAATCCCTTTTTCAGCAGCATTGTATCAAAAAATGCACTGAGCTTCCGGTAATATTCCCTGAACAGTTTTTTATCTAATTTACTGGGAGTAGGAGGATAATAGGTCAAAGAATCATCATCGGGTTTTTTATTCCGTGATGATGAATTGCAGGAAACAACCAAAAGGGATATTGATAAAATAAGAATAAATAATTTCAAAAGATGGAATTTAGATTCAGCGCAAAAATAGAAGGAGACCATCCTGTAAGTTGGATTAGTTTTCCCCAATTACCTGTTTATTGTTAATAGCTTGAAATTAATATCAAGGCCTGTAAAATTACTTACAGACAGTATATTTGCAGTATGACAAATGCAGGTATAACCAGTTATCCCAAGGAAAAAATAAGGATCCTTTTTTTGGAAAACATCAGCGAAGTGGCGGTGAAGAATTTTCGTCGTTATGGCTATGTGCAGGTTGATAAAATTTCAAAGGCATTGACAGAAGAACAATTGATCAATGAAATAAAGGATGTTCATATTCTTGGTATCCGTTCCAAAACACAATTAACCAAAAATGTGTTGGATGCTGCAAAAAAATTACAAGCCGTTGGTTGCTTTTGTATTGGTGTGAACCAGGTTGATTTAAAGGCGGCCACTAAAAATGGTGTCGTAGTTTTTAATGCCCCGTATTCCAACACAAGATCAGTGGCTGAATTAGTGATAGGTGCATCAATCATGCTTATCAGAAGAATACCAGATAAAAATAAAGCAGCGCATGATGGGGTTTGGATGAAAGAGGCTAAAGGATGTTATGAATTGAGGGGAAAAACATTGGGAATTATAGGCTATGGTAATATCGGAAGCCAGGTAAGTGTATTGGCGGAAGGGCTTGGAATGAAAGTGATTTTTTATGATGTTGAAACGAAATTGCCGTTGGGTAATGCAGAGGATGCGAAGTCATTAAAAGAATTGCTGAATAAGTCAGATGTGGTAACACTGCATGTACCGGAAACAACACAAACAAAAAATCTTATCAATAAAACAAACCTTAAATTTTTTAAGAAGGGTGCCATACTGATAAACTATGCAAGGGGAGAAGTGGTTGATCTTGTTGCATTACGTAAAGCAATATTGGAAGAAAATATCGGAGGTGCAGCTATCGATGTTTTTCCCTGGGAGCCGGAGAAAAATGGGGATCATTTTCAAACACCCTTGCAGGACTGTCCCAATGTAATTCTTACCCCGCATATTGGTGGCAGTACGGAAGAAGCGCAGCAAAATATTGGTGAAGATGTAAGTGTAAAGCTATTTAATTACCTGGAAAAAGGAATTACTTTTGGTTCACATACGGTGCCGGCACTGGCATTGCCACCTCAGGAAGGCAGCCATCGCATATTGCACATTCATACTAATGTACCCGGCGTATTGTCGGAAATAAATACACAGTTATCCAAATATAAAATCAACATTCTTGGGCAATACCTGAAAACCAATGAAGATATTGGCTATGTGGTATTGGATGTTGATAAAAGACTGTCAGCACAGGCTTTGGGCTTATTGAAAGAAGTGAAGGCGACAATTAAGGTGCGTATGTTGTACTAAATCAATCATTGCAGCTTTTTTTTGACATAAAAACATATGTTTTTATATTTTCAATAATTACTGAAAATTGTGTAACTTTATGTTCTAAATAACTTCCTTATGAAAGTTGTCATAGTAGGTGCTGGCTTTGGTGGTCTCCGGCTGGCCCGAAAACTTAGCAACAAGCCGGGCTTTGAAGTGGTACTGATAGACCGGTTTAATTATCACCAGTTTCAACCATTATTTTACCAGGTTGCTACTGCCGGACTGGATGCCAGTAATATTTCATTTCCATTACGAAAAGTATTTCATAAAAGTAAGAATGTAAAAATAAGGCTGGCAGAACTGCAACAGGTAGTACCTGCAGAAAATAAGATCATTACCGATGCAGAAGAAATCAACTATGATGCATTAGTACTGGCTACCGGTGCCGATACCAATTTCTTTGGTAATACAAAAATTGCCGGGAATGCTTTCCCTATGAAATCAACTGTGGAAGCTTTACAACTACGTTACCGGTTACTGCAAAATTTTGAAAAGGCATTGACCATTACCGACCCTTCCATTTTACAGCAACTGATGAATATTGTAGTAGTAGGAGGTGGACCAACAGGGGTGGAGGTTGCCGGTGCATTGGCAGAAATGAAAAAGTATGTATTGCCAAAAGATTATCCGGAACTGGATTTTTCCATAATGAATATCTATTTGCTGGAAGGTGCCGGCAAAACACTGGCTTCCATGAGTGAAAAATCCTCCAGCCAATCGGCTAAATACCTGGCTAATTTAGGAGTGAAAGTGATGACAAATTCGCTGGTAAAAGATTATGATGGTAATAGGGTGGTGTTAAATACCGGGGAACAAATTGCCGCTAGTACCATGATTTGGGCAGCAGGTGTCAAAGGTAATATTCCAAATGGTGTTGATAAGAGTTTAATAGCCAGGGGTAACCGCATCACAACAAACAGGCACTGTATAGTAAGGGGATACGAAAATATATACGCTATAGGTGATATAGCTTATATGGAAACGCCTAAGTTTCCCAATGGTCATCCGCAAGTGGCACCAGTGGCTATGCAGCAGGCAGATCTGCTTGCCGTAAATTTTAAATTGATAGAACGAAAATCAAATCCATCTGCGCAATATGAATTTGAATACAAGGATAAAGGCGCTATGGCTACGGTGGGAAGAAACCTGGCGGTGGTGGATGTACCAATGCCGAAATTTCTCGGTCGAAAATTACATGTTGGTGGTTTTATGGCCTGGATGATATGGATGGGGCTGCACCTGATGCTGATACTGGGTGTTAAGAACAGGTTTTTTGTATTTAGTAACTGGCTTTATAATTACCTGGCCTACGATCAGAATCTCCGTTTAATATTCAGGGAGTTTGATAAAGGTGGAAAAAAATGAGTGCAAAAAGTCTTTAACAGTATATCAAAAACGGGTATATCGGAGGCCGGAACTCCGTTCCGGCCATAAGAATAACGGAATCGGAGTTCCGTTGTCCAATAACGGAATCGGAGTTCCGTTGTCCAATATCGGAATCGGAGTTCCGTTATCCAATAACGGAATCGGGTTCCGTTAACCGATTTCTTTCAGAATTTTCTTTGCTCTTGAATGAAAAGCGGCCGTTTCAAATTCCCAGCGATCTTCAATAATCGTTTTTAATTCCTGTTTTATTTCCGGATAGGATTTGCTAAGATTGTGTAAAACGGTAAGAGAAAATGCTTTGACAGCAATTTCTTCATCGGGAGATAGAAGGTAGTCAAAACAAATGGTCATTACTTTGCCATGATACTTTTTCGGTATGATTATTTTTTGTAATAGCCTGACAGTATTTCTTTTTACAGCAGTATGCAACCCGGGCTTATTTACATATGTAAGTATTTTTCCCAGGTGTGGTTGAATATGGCTTGGATACTTTATAGCCAGTTCGCTTAAAGGCCATCCGGCCCGTTGAACAACAATATATTCGTCATTGAGGAAAATTTTCACCAGTTCATCAAACCGTTGCTGGTTATTACCAATCCATTTTACAATCTTTTCACAATTGGCTTTGGAATGTCCGGCCAGTATTACTTCCCTTAAATTCATATCATAGTAAAGTGAATATAAAGATATTTAAATGCTATTCTACGTTGGCATCAATTAGCAATAAAACGGCTTCCTGTAAGTACAAACTCACCATTGGTAAGCTCATTACTTTTTACTTTTATGATATGAGTTACAATTTTTACTCCCTGGTTGTTATCTGGAATTAAAACAATTTTTGTACCGCCGCCAGGTTCTACATTTATCACTGTATAGTAATCTGTTCTTAACAAACTGCCATCTGGTTTAAGGATTGTAAGTTCAATGAGTGCCTTTTGAAAAGTAACATCAGTTAGTGTGTTTGTTACCCTCACAGAACAGTTGATATATCCACCTGATGGTGATGCAGTATACTGTGGAGTAGAAATAAGATGCTGATCAATATGAGCAAGAATTTCGTTATTTCCGGGGGTCAGCTTTTCTTGAATTCCTCGTGTTTGCTCTGATTTAACAGCAGTTGTAGCCGGTGGTTGTCCTTCTTTAACAGCCGTCTTACTATTGATATTCCCTTCAGACTCTTTTGGTGCTATGATAGCGTTGGAACTGTCAGTCTTATTTTCAATAACTGTGGTTGAAACATCAGTCTTGATTTCTGCGTTGCCACAAGAAGTAAGGATAATGGCGATTAAAATGATAGCAAGATTATTATTTTTCATGGTTTAGTTTTTTATTTATTACTTAAAATTACTACTTATAGATAACTGGATGCATTCTATAATGGCTTTTGACTTTACTCATAGATACTTCATTCAAGAGTTTAGTTTATAGGACATTTAGTATGTAAAGATACATTAATTCCTATAATATATATTATGTTAAATAGAGTATTCAATTGAAAAGCCACTCACTGGTGGCCTTTCGATTATATCCTACGTTATTTTATCGAATTCCAAAGCTTATCCCACTTCTCCTCCTCTGCAGTATATTTTGCCACATCTGCTGGTTTTCCTTTTGACATGATCTTATTGAAAATAGCAATATCTTCCAGGTAGCTGACTGCTTTTTTATATTGTTGTTTATCCCGCAGCTCCAATTTAGTTTTTGCTGCAAATATAGAAATGGTTTTTTCATAAGGCTCTCTTGCCTGATCTAATATTGAACCATACTTTTTATCCAGTTCATCTCTTTTTGCAATATCTACTTTGGTAGCCAATGTACCTGGTTTGGTACGTTTTTTCATATCCGCCGCATGGTCTTCCCTTTCTTTATTGGCCTTAACAGCCTTATTAATAAAATGGTCGCCCATGTAAATAAAAGGAACTTCATAATCTGGTTTTGCAGCAGCCGCTTTTTTAAATGCTTCAATCATTTCCTTTTCCAGGTCATTAGCGTTAGCAGGTAAAGGTATAGAGTCATTTTTGGGGTTGAGCTCATCAAAAATTATTTCACCCAATATTTCATTGCCTTTAAAATTATTAGGGTCGGTTTTTAATATCTCTTCAACTGCTTTTATTTTATCCACCAATTTTTCCTGTAAACCAACTGCAAAATCTACTTTATCATAGTCAAAATATTCACTTTTCGGATATAACTGCTTTCCTAATGCCTTATATTTTTCAAAAGCGGTAAGATCCATTTTGCCAAAATAATAACTTACCAGGTAACGGTAAACGCTTTCAAATCCATCACCGTTGACTTTATTATCAGCCAAACGGCTGTAATATTTAACAGCCTCATCTTTATGATTATTATTTTCAGCAGTAACCCCGGCAAGAATAAGCACATTGGTATCTAAAGGAGTCTGAAAAAGTTTTTTGCTTATCAGCAGATCAGAATATTCAACGGCCTTATTTAATTTTTCATAGGCAGACTCCCATTTTTTTGCACTATAATCATTATACCCGGAGGTGTAATAATTTGAATACAAATTAATAGGGCCATTCTGGTATATTGGGTCAACTACCAACGGCATAGCAGGTTCCATTTCTTTATATTTCTTAAAAGCTTTATCTGCCTCACCTGCCAGCTGATCACCTGCTGGTTTACCTTTGTTTGCTTCATCCATTGCAAGACCCGCATAGATAACAGCTTTAAGCATAAACGCTTCGGGTTTGATATTAAACTTTGGATTATTCATCCCTTTATCCAGATCAACTTTTGCCTCTTTGTATTTGTTAAATACCACTAGGTTTTTAATGTCTTCAATTTTCTGAGCTGTTACCAAAAAAACAGACAAACTCATTGTTAATAAGAAAAGGATTCTTTTCATGTGTGTGTGTTTAATTTTTATCACTTTCATTTTTACTAATTACTCTGCAACTTCACCAGTAGATGGATTTTCATTGGTTTCGGTTGCGTTATCGCTTAAAGGACTTTCAATAATACCGTTTTCGCCATTTCCATTTTGCACCTGATCGTCTAATTGGGTGATGGCAGCTATTTCGTCTCCCTCATCTAATTTAATCAATTTTACTCCCTGTGTAGCCCTTCCCTGCTCGCTGATTCCACTTACCGGCATCCGGATGGTTACGCCACTTTTGCAGGTAATCATGATATCTTCTTGTTCGGTAACATCTAAAATACCCACTAATGAACCGGTTTTTTCAGTAACGTTAATTGTTTTAACTCCCTTTCCACCCCGATTAGTATAACGGTATTCATCAACTGGCGTTCTTTTTCCATAACCTTTTTCACTTACCACCAACACAGTTTTGGCAGTATCAGTATCAGGGTTTATACATATCATACCAACTACCTCATCCTTTTCATCATCCACTTCTATTCCAGCTACACCAATTGCACCCCGGCCGGTGGCTCTTACTTTTGCCTCGGAAAAACGGATAGCCCTTCCACTTTTCACCGCCATCATTATTTCACATTTACCGTCTGTCATTTTTGCTTCCAGCAATTCATCACCTTCAATAATATTAATAGCATTAACTCCTGTTTGTCTTGGGCGACTGAAATCCTGTAATTCCGTTTTTTTGATGATCCCTTTTTTAGTACAAAGAACAATATTATGAGAGTTTACAAATTCTTCATCTTTCAGATCTTTTACATCAAGAATAGCTCTTACTTTATCGTCAGGAGGCAACTGCATCAGGTTTTGAATAGCACGGCCCTTCCCCGTTTTTTCACCTTCGGGAATCTCATATACATTCAACCAATATACTCTTCCTTTTTCAGTAAAGAATAGCATCGTGTGATGGGTGGATGCTACAAAAAGATGTTCAATATAGTCTTCATCTCTTGTTTTTCCACCGGTAGCTCCTCTTCCACCGCGTCGCTGCGATCGAAACTCATCGGCCGGAGTTCGTTTTATATAACCAAGATGTGAAATAGTGATCACTACATCTTCTTCTTTAATCAGGTCTTTGATCTTTACTTCATCATCCAGATATGTGATCTCTGTTTTTCTTTCATCTCCGAATTTTTCTTT
>JANMLJ010000493.1:0-10440 GCA_031372465.1 Chitinophagaceae bacterium
ATCAAAAAAAGCGAACGCCTCAACAGCAAGGAACCAATACCAGATGTGTATGTGTTTGGCAAAAATAAAATCGACTTCAAAGCTTCCGAAGCTTTTACCAAGAGCGGCGAAAAAGTAACATTGACCAAAAAAGAGATCATGCTGCTTAAGCTGTTGATTGAAAATAAAAAAAGTTAGTTGACATTATTACAAAGAATAATATTCCACTGATTGAAGATGACATTTACGGAGAATTGTATTTTGGTAAAACCCGTCCCCGTACCTGCAAATTCTATGATACAAAAGGGTTGGTAATGCATTGTTCTTCCCTGAGTAAATCCCTGGCACCCGGTTATCGCATTGGCTGGACAATGCCCGGAAAATATATTGAACAGGTAAAACAGATCAAACGGATCCAAAACATCAGTTCCCCTACCCTCACACAAGCTGCTATAGCGCACTATCTTCAACATGGCCGTTATGAATATCATTTAAAAAAAATGCGGAAGGCACTTCATACACAATGCCTGCGCTATTTGCAGGCCATCATCCATTATTTCCCTGAAGACACTAAAATTTCCCGACCACACGGAGGTTTTATTTTTTGGGTACAATTAAATAATAAAGTGAATACATTTAAACTCCGTATAGAAGCGATGAAGCATCATATCTCCATCGTACCGGGAAAAATATTTTCTGCCAATGCGAATTATAATAATTGTTTTCGCCTAAGTTTTGGCAAGCCCTGGGATAGTGAAGTTGATTATGGATTAATGATGCTGGGAAAGCTGATAAAAAAAATGATTTAACTTTTTGAATTCTTTCGCCTGTAATAAAAATAGAACGGAATACCCAATGCGACGATCACAATGCCAAGTAATGAATTTACCACTGGTTGCCGGTGATTCAAATAATTGGTGACATCGTTATAAACAGTGATAATAAGAAAGAGCGCTGTAAATCCAATAAATAGTATCGTTACAACCGGATGCATCCATATTTTGTAAGGTCTTTCTGCCGTTGGCATTTTTTTCCGCAGCATAAAAATGCCAACGGCTCCCATTCCATAAACAATCCAGGAAATAAACACCATCATATCAGCCAACATATCAAACGACCCGGAAATAATCAGCACCGAAATCCATCCTGCATGCAGCCACAATGCATTCCCGGGAGTTTGAAATTTTTTATGCTCTTTACCGGCCCAGGGCATGAACACTTTGTCTTTTCCCATAGCATACGTTACCCTTGTTGTAGCCATTATATTACCATTAATTGCTCCTAATGTGCAAATAACAATCATAGCTGCCACTATAGCTCCTCCCGTATTTCCAATGGCAATACTCATTGCATCGGAAGCCACTAACGAGGATGTTGCAATTTTTTCAACCGGCATTACATAGAGGTATGCCTGGTTTACAAGAAGGTAAACGATGATACACACAATAACACCGGTGAATAAACTTGTTGGAATATTTCTTTGTGGTTGCTTTACTTCTCCTGCAATGAAGGTGATATTGATCCAGCCATCATAAGCAAAGAACGCACCGGTTAATGCGGCCATAATCGCACTAAACATTGCCGCACCATGCTTCGGATGTTCCGATTGAAAAAAATTCGTTGTTGAACCATGCCCAAAAAAGAAAATACCAAATACTAATACTGCAATCACACCAATTTTTAAAATGGTAGAAATAAGCTGAAAGGAACTTCCTGCTTTTACACTACGGTAATTTAACCAGGTTAGACCTGCAACCAAAACTATGGCAAGTGTTTTTACACCAAAATTTTCTAACGGATGCAGCTCCCCGATAAAAGGTATATACCAGGCAACAGTTTGTTCTGTAACCGCATCAAATCTTGGCAGGTGCAGAAAATAATCGGCATATTGTGCACAAACGAATGCTATAGCAGCTATCGCCGTCGTATTGATAACTGAGAATGCTGCCCAACCATACAAGTAGGCAACAAAGTCACCAAACATTTTTCGGAAATAAACATATATGCCGCCTGTCTCTGGCATCATGGCTCCCAGCTCAGCATAAATCAATGCACCAAATAAAGAAAACAGTCCGGCAATAACCCATACAATTGTTAACCAAATAGGAGAACCCAGCTGTCCCGCCATACTTGCGGGCTTCATAAAAACGCCGGAGCCAATTATGCTGCCGATAATGATAGCTGTTGCTGACCAGAATCCAATTTTTTGTGTAAGCGATGTAGTAGACATGTTTGAACAAGGAAGATAATAAAGAGTTTCCACTCTTTATTAAAACTTGTCAGATAAGGGAAAAAGAAAAATTTTCCCACTGCCAGGAAGCAGCATTAGTCTCAATTTTTGCAGGTAGCCCAAACCGTTTTTTAAATCCCCCTTCTCCAAAATAACTGTCAAAATATTTTGCATAACGAACGGAAGGCTCTCCAATAGTCGGATTTATTTTCCTTTTTTCATTGTGAAAATACGCAGCTTTTGAAATCAATTCTGCATTGGGTGTTTGAGTTGGCTTACAAACAGGCTCAATCTCTTTTAATAAAAATTCCATGTATTCCTGGCTCCAGTACATCCAATGATATTGTACATCCCAGGTAAATGATTCGTGCCGGAATAATTCCAGCGCTGATAAACGAAAATACCGTTGATTAATATTCTCCCAAACCCGCAGCTTTCCCGGCACACAATCCTGCGATTCTAATACTGCTTCTTTGGGATTCTCCGCTTGCGCCCAGGGAGCAATATATGGCGCAAAGGAACACCAGGAACTGATCCATTCATCCATCCAGAAGATGGCTTTTTCCCAACCCTCTTTTATTTTATTCCATTTATTAATGTCTGGTTGGTATATCCAGTCTATTTTTTCACAGCCTACTGTATACAAAAGAGTATTGGGAACATTTGTTTTTGATGCTTTCGTTATTTTATCAAACAAATCCAATTTCTCTTCTTCCTTCCGGATGTAAAATGGATTGGAAGCGGTGGCCCTGGCGGCATCCAGTAAATATACCTGCGCCTCCCTCGAAACAACAGACCCCTCCATGGCTTTGTCCAAACCCTGCTTCATCATTTCGCTTAAAAAGGCGGGATAAGAAATTCCTGAATCCCCCAGCTTAATAACATTTTCGATAGAATTAATAATTGCCTTGTCCTTTAATAACACATCTGCGTCAGCAGAAGTAACCCCCAGCATTTTCTTTGTTTGAGCTTTGTTATCCACCAATCGCTGAATGGCATCCTTATAAGCGCTTATTGTTTGCCGTAATAATGCCTTATCTGTTTGCTCATCATACAAACCCGAAGAACCCGCTGATTGTAGTTGTGCAGCAGCAAGGAGTAATTTTCCATAATGATCGCTGAATTTCATGAACAACCCCTCCTGCATCATTTGCCCGGAATAAGCACCCACATCACTCATCTCCTGCCCCAGTTCTTCCATTCTTTCTAAAGCCTTTTCCATCTGAATAAAATCCTCACCGGATAAATTTTTATCCCGGCAATCTTTCAGCATATTCCTGAATGTACCCAACATGGCATCTACCATCTTAGTATCAACCGGCATGGCGTATTTCTTTTATTGTTTGGATACTTTTGTCTATCACTTCATTGGGGAAAGGTAAAAGACGACGATGCCTCTCTTCTTGTATTCTGCTAAAATCAAACACCCATCCGGGTTGCCAGTTATGGATGGCTTTTTCTATTTCAGTAAAAGCATTTATTAAATTTTTCTTTTCTTGTTCTGCATATTGCCGGTAACGGCTTTTATATTTATCGGGAACATCAGCTGTTGCCCATACTTCCATTCTTTCCAGGTAACCCGTTTCATTAAAAGGGTTTATCGTATCTGCAGTTATTTCAATACTTGTTTTATTCTCTTCCTCATTTACCATGGTTATCAAATCAGCAACATTGTCAATAGTAGCAGCATTCTCCATGATTCGTTTACATCCTTCCGCTTTTATTGGCTCTTTAATTTCTTCATAGTGCCTTAAACGGATAGTGTACTCATCAATAAGTAATGCTGCAGCGTTTTTATCATTCAGGTTGCCCAGCTTGTCTTTAAATTCTTCCAGCGCCGTACAGGATGCAATGGCGGTATAGATTGCTTTTTCAGATTGATAACTATTGGGATAATCGGGGTTCCCTTCGTACCGCAACATTCTTAGCTGGTAATAAGCTTTATAATCTTCGAGATAATCAGACATGAAATTATTATTTTGAGAACTGGAAATTACGAAGAAGTTCCAAAAAAAATCCCGCCTCTTTCAGAAACGGGAATTATTATTAATTTTGGAAACTAATCTATTGACTATTCACTATTCACTATTCACTATTGACTATTCACTATTGACTATTGACTATTCACTATTCACTACTTATACATCTCTTCTTTCAACCCCTTCACTCTTTCATCATCCAGGTATTCATCAAAGGTCATTAACCGGTCAATGATACCTTTTGGCGTTAACTCAATAATACGATTAGCCACTGTCTGCATAAACGTATGGTCATGGCTTGTCAATAAAACAATGCCCTTGTAGTCTGTACATTGTTCGTTGAAGCTCTGGATACTTTCAAGGTCCAGGTGATTGGTAGGCTGATCCAGCAAAACAACATTGGGACTTTGCAGCATCATTTTACTCAGCATACAACGAACTTTTTCTCCTCCACTCAGCACATTGGTCGTCTTCATCACATCATCACCGCTGAATAACATTTTTCCTAAAAAGCCACGCAGAAATGGTTCATCCACATCTTTAACATGATCTGGTACAAATTGGCGAAGCCAGTCCATCAGATTATCCCTGCCATTAAAAAACTGGTTATTCTCCTGGGGAAGATATGCATGAGTAACCGTAGTGCCCCATTCATAAGAACCACTGTCTGCAATTGTTTCTGCTGTAATGATATTAAAGAAACTGGTAACTGCTAATGGGTCGCGACTGAGTAAGGCAATTTTATCTCCCTTGTTGACAGTAAAGGTTACATCTTTAAATAATAAACGTCCATCAACCGACTTGGTCAGTTTCTCGATATTCAATATCTGGTTACCAACTTCACGGAGTGGTTGAAAGATAATACCGGGATATTTTCTGTAACTCGGCTCTATTTCTTCAATAGAAAGTTTCTCCAGCGCCTTCTTTCTCGAAGTAGCCTGTTTACTTTTACTTGCATTGGCACTGAAACGGGCAATGAAGTCGATCAAAGCCTGACGTTTCTCTTCTGTTTTCTTATTCTTATCATTTACCTGGCGGGCCATCAACTGTGATGATTCGTACCAGAAAGTATAGTTACCGGTAAAGATTTTTACTTTCTGCCTGTCTACATCTGCCACATGCGTACATACTGCATCCAGAAAGTGACGGTCATGGCTAACTACTAATACAATATTTTCGTAGTCTGCTAAAAAATTTTCCAACCAGCTGATCGTTTCTATGTCCAATCCGTTGGTAGGCTCATCCAACAATAAAATATCCGGGTTACCAAATATGGCCTGTGCCAGTAATACTCTTACTTTTAAATTGGATGGAATGTCTTTCATCAACGACTGATGATATTCTTCACCTACTCCCAGTTCACTTATTAATGTAGCTGCATCACTATCTGCCGTATAACCTCCCATTTCACCAAATTCGCCTTCCAGTTCACCGGCTCTCATACCATCTTCTTCCGTAAAATCGGCCAATGCATAGATAGCTTCTCTTTCTTTGGCGATAGCCCATAGTTTGGTGTGGCCCATCATTACCGTATTTAAAACAGTTGCTTCATCAAATTCAAACTGATTTTGTTTTAAAATCGCCATCCGTTCCCCGGGCGAAATAGTGACAGTACCTTTATTTGGTTCAATCTCTCCGCTCAATATTTTCAGGAAGGTACTTTTGCCTGCGCCATTGGCACCTATTACACCATAGCAATTACCCTTGATGAAATTAAGGTTTACTTCTTCAAACAATACCCGTTTGCCGTAAGCCAGTTTTAGATCTTTTACACTGATCATTTATTACTTATTTTGAGGCGGCAAAGGTACGTTAAATTGATGACCCATTGAAGCCAAACACAAGAATTTTTGAATCCCGTCGTTGTAGCTTACATAACGTATTATCACCCAAAACTGCACAATTCAGCAATTGCAAATATTTTTCAAAATGGCCTCAGCTATATTCATAACCAAAATAACAATTTTCATGAAAGCGACAATTCTGAGTATTTTTCTTTTTTGTTTTTCTTCCGGGTATGCACAATCAACATTTACCGTTCTTTTTGATTTCAACAAATACACTATCACTTCCATTGCTGCAGCACAATTAGATAGTTTTTTGCTTAAAGAAAAGCAGTCTCTTTCCACCTTGAGGTTACAATTAAACGGTCATTGTGATGCTGCTGGTTCTGATGAATATAATAACAAGCTCTCCTATCAAAGAGTAGCTGCCGTAAAAAATTACCTGCTGAGTCATGGTTTTCTTGTGGATAATATTGGCGATGAAATTGGCCATGGTAAAAAAGTATCACTTAATGAAAATAAAACAGCCGAAGAACGTCAATTAAACCGGAGAGTTGAAATCAGTTTTAATAAAACTGCAGTAACAGATCCACCAAAAGCCAACACGCTAAAAGAAAAGATTGCGGATTCCACTACAAAAGCCGGGACAAATATCGTGTTACAATCAATTAATTTTGAGGGTGGCAGGCACCGGTTTCTTCCTGAAGCAATGCCTGCATTAAAAGAGCTATTAGCAACTATGCAAACCTATCCAAAGCTTGTAATCCGGGTAGAAGGGCATATCTGTTGCCAGGAAAATAATGTAGATGGGCTGGACACAGAAACCGGACTTATTAATTTATCGGAAGCAAGGGCAAAAGCAGTAAGAGATTATCTTGTTGATAATACTATTGACCCGAACAGGGTTTCTTATAAGGGATTTGGCCATTCCTCACCTATTTATCCCTACCCCGAAAAAAACGAAGAAGAAAGAATTAAAAACCGGAGGGTTGAATTAAGAATAGTAAGTAAGTGAAAATAAAAAGAGGCTGTCAAAAGTGTTTCAACACAGAGATACAGAGAAAAAAGAGTTACACAGAGTCTTGATTCATAGTTTTACTTTCTCTGTGAAACTCTTTTCCCTCCTTTACTCTGTGTTTATTTTTTTTCTTTTGACAGCCTCACTACTTATTATCCGTTTATTCAATTATTAACGTACATGCACTTTGGCATCAGCCAATTTTTTACCGGTTGCATCCCCTACCACTACATAATAAATACCACGGGAACCTCTTTCCATATTTATGTTCAGTAAGGTATAAGGACCAGCAATAGCGAACTCTGCGTTGTAAACATTAGCTCCTTTTGAATCGAAAATAGCAATCTTCCTTTTTGTACTGTTACTGCCATTATTGTAATAGGACACGGTGAACCTGCCATCATTCGGACTTGGGAATATGAATAGATTGCTGCTTACTGCTGCAGATATAGTTACAATAGCTGACTGGTTTGAACAAACCAGCGATGGTCCGGTAAATACTTCCTGTATCAGCATCTGGTATGTACCCGTACGTTCAACATTTACAACATATGAATTACCTGTAATAGCTGGTACTGGTGCAGCACCATTATACAACCAGGTAGTAGTTAATGTCCCACCAGTTGTAGCACTTGGTGAAGCAGTAAGTGTAGTTATTTGCCCGGGTAAAAGACTGGTTAACGGTGACGCCACTAAATTTACCGTTGGCAACTGACGTACATTCAATATTGCTGCATTTGAAGCAGTGGGTACAGTACAGGTAGCATTTGATAGCTGGCAACGGTAACGATTATTATTCAGCCCGGTCACTGCCCCCGTAATGATTAAAGTTGCTGTTGTTGCTCCTGAGTAAACTCCACCATTTGATACATTATTATAAGTTATGCCTCCATCAATACTAAACTGCCACTGATAAACAATAGTTTCAGTACTAGTTCCTGCAACAGTAAAACTGGTATTACTGCCAGAACATAATACTGAAGCAACAGGTTGAGTTGCAACACTAACAGGGCTGATGACAGTAAGCAATACAGCTGTTGAGTTAGCGGATGTTGCGCAAGCAGAAGTGATAACAACACGATAGCGATTGTTATTTAGTGTAGTGGTGACCCCGCCAATGGCCAATGTAATAGTATTAGAACCTGAATAAATACCACCATTAGGTATATTATTAAAAGTATTGCCTCCATCTATACTTACCTGCCATTGAAAAGTTGCCGCATTAGCGGCAGTAACAGTAAATGTTGCATTACTTCCGGCACATACTATTTGAGCTGCTGGCTGAGTAGTTACAGAAGGATTTATTATTGCGTTAATTATAAACGAAATATTTCTTGTTTTTACGGGTGTTCCTGAAGCTGTGCCAGTTACTGTTACATTGTAAGTACCTGCAGCCAGTGTGTTTGTTCCATTAAGTGTTACTGTAGCACTACTACCGGGTGCTAAAGGATTGGAAGAAAACGAAACAGTTGTTCCAGCCGGATTACCAGAAGCACTGAGTGTAATAGGATTAGCAAACCCACAAGGAGTAAGTGTTCCTAAAGAAGCAGACATACTTGCGGAAACGATGCAAGGAGAAGTCACCGGTGCCGGTGAATTAAAATCAAAGCCTGGAACAATACTGAAATTAGCATTAGAAATATCGAAAAATATATTTCCAACGGCTTCTACTCTTATTCTTGCTGTAATGGTATTTACACATGGAATGGTTACCTGCTGTGTACCATCATTAGGTGTACTTGCAATAATTTCTATTGGATACGTAAGTCCACCATCTGATGACAAAGTCAATCTTACATTAGCGGTACTTATTGGTGCCACATCTGTACCTGCCACATTCCATGTTACTGTTTGTGTTGTACCTCCGGTTAAAACTTCACCACCATTAGGTGCCGATAATGTAAACGGAGTTGTTCCAACAGCATTCACCTGAAATGTAACTGCACTCTGACAACCTTCGCCGGCAGAAACTACACCACCACCCCCGGCGCGGTTATCCCTTACCGTTAATCTGAATTTCATGGTGCGGGCAACCTGTGGCAATACTTCTCCTCTTAAGCCATCCATTATAGAAGGAGCACCTGTTCCGGGATAATTAGCCGCAATAACGCGGATATCGGGAAAAGTTCTGCTACCGGAAGTTTTTGAAAGCCTTGTTCTGAAAAGCGGCCGGGTTGTACTTGAAGCTGCACTGGGCCATGAACCAGCAGTTCCCAGGTCCCAGCCTTCCCAGTTATAAGTAATGGCATCACCATTTGCATCGCTTGCAGTAGCCGTTAAAGTAAATGGTGTATTGATCGGGATACTAATATTATTATTAGGTAAAGCATTTATTACAGGTAACGTATTACCAGTAGCAGTAAGAACAGCACAGCCTGAACCTATTGTTACAAAATTGCCGATCTGGTCAAAACTCAATGCATGAAAAATTGCATCACTATTTGGTTGAATGTTTTCGTTGGCAGAACATATTCCGGCATAAGCCATGATAGTTGTACCACCTCCGGGTTCATAAGAACCTCCGGGACTTGCACAGTTATTAGAATTATAAGTATGGTCGGCTCCAAACTGATGACCCATTTCATGTGCTACAAAATCTATATAATAAAAATCACCTACCGGATTTAATCCTCCTGTAAGCCCGCGTCCTTTACTACCTCCGCAAACAACGCCTAAACCTGCAACACCTGCATCAGATGCCGTACAGCCTAAATGGCCAATATCGTATGCAAGAGAGCCTACCACACCATTAATTATACCAGTAATATTATTAAGTTCCGTAATCGATCCATTATTAAGCCATGGATCTGTTGCCGGATTAAGATATTCAATAAGATTATTATTGGCTATCAATACAAGCCTAACAGCCAACTCGTCCTCATATACCTGGGTTAAACGATTAACCCCCGTTACAATAGCAGCATGTGTTGGTCCGGCAAGACCTCCGCCTACAGCCATGGCAAATTCTCCGGTACAGGTAAATGCAAGACGATATGTACGCAACTGTGTACCCAAACAAGGACCCGCAGTCGTTCTACTCATTATCTCTTCAATAGGTGTATCCTGAACCGAACATTTAAATGCGGACCTATTCGGCATATCTTTTGAAAAATAGCAAATATAATTATTGACATCTCTTCGTGCATAAGGATCGATAAAATATCGGCCATTTACGGACGAGCGTATTTGTGCACTAAACCCGAAATAAGGATTAAAATCAAAACGTATGGTGGCTGTTGGATCATCAATACCCTGTCCCGCAAATGTTCTTATCTCCGGAAATTTAGCAGCAAGCCCCGGTTCCTGGATACTGCTTTCCCAAACATGAAACCTGGCAATGCTACCATCGGGCATTGGAAGGGAAATAATGTGGGCCTGGCTCCGGCTATAAATAAAATTTTGTTCATCAGGCAGGGTCCACAGAAAATTTTTCATTGCCTGAATATCCAA
>JANMLJ010000494.1:0-2354 GCA_031372465.1 Chitinophagaceae bacterium
CCCGGCCAATGGCAGGGTTTCTATCAATACAGATAATACGATTACCTATGTACCAAATGCAGATTATGCCGGTACAGATAATTTTACTTATCGGGTAACAAATGGTAGTGGCGGTTATAATACGGCTACGGTAACGGTAACTGTAACCAACGATGACTGTAATGCCGGAACTTATCAATCCGCACCAGGAATTCCAGGTTCAGTCACTTACAACAATTCAATTGCCGATGCAAGAATGACGAATGAAGTATTTCTTCGGGAAGATGGAACGTGTACAGAATTGATTGTAAATGCAAATAATGGGGCACAACAAACAAGGTCATTATTGCATTTCAATCTTTCAGCTATTCCTATAGGTGCCACAATTACCAATTCTCAAATCAGGTTGTTAAGGACCGGAGGAAATAATACAGCACAAAATATAGGAGCATACCGGTTAACCAACAGTTGGAATGAAGGTACACTTTGTGAATCGGCAACAACTGCTGTATCAAATGGAGCTACCTGGTTAGGACGAACATTTACAACACAATGGACAAGTCCCGGCGGTGATTTTGTTACAACTAATGGCGCAGTCACTTCTGTAACGACCAACACGGGTGGAATAGGGGGAACAGCAACCTATGGTTGGGATGTAACGACGTTAACACAGGATTGGTATAATAATGTGAATCCTAATGAAGGATTTATTTTGAAAGATGTTTTGGAAAATAATAGCAATGATAAATCATTTGGTAGCCTGAATAATGCAACGTTTGCAAATCGCCCTGTACTCAGAGTTACATATACTCCTCTCATAGGCGCACCAGTTTCTGTTGATATACAGGCATCAAAAGATGCTTATATCTACGAACGTACCCTTTCAAAAGTATATGGCACTGAAACAACTTTTGCATTAAGTGCGGTGCCTGCTGCGGAACAACGATTGCTGGTAAAATTTGATGTTAAACCCGCTGATATACCAACAGGTTCAACAGTTACTTCTGCCACAATGAAACTAACACGAACAGGCGGAGATAATACGGCACAAAATATTGGAGTTTACCAGGCAACTAATTCATGGAATGAAGCTGCCGGTAATAATCTGGTTAATACTGCCATTTTAAATGGTAGCACCTGGAATCATAGAAATTTTACACAACTTTGGTCAGTACCCGGCGGTGATTTTACAAATTTAGGTGGTGCAGTTATAGCTGTGTCCAATGCAACCGGCGGAACCGGAGGTACGGCAAATTATGATTGGAATGTTTCGTCTTTAGTTCAGAATTGGGTAAAAATTTCACCTGATCCCAATAATGGATTTATTGTGAAGGCAGTAAATGAAAATGTAAACCTGCAAAAAGTATTTGGTACAAAGGAAAATGGAACAGCTGGAAACAGGCCAACTCTCATCGTAAATTATATAACACCTGCCACTTGTACCGCAATTCCTACCCGTGCTCCATTGGCAATGCCTGATACGGCAACCACCAAAAACGGCATTGCTGTAAATATTGCAACAGCCACCAACGATTACTACCCGGTAGCTGGTGCTAGAACGTACAGTATTGTTACTCCACCGGTTTCAGGTTCAGCGTCTATAAACGCAAGTACCGGAGTAATCACCTATACACCGGCTACAAGTTTTAACGGAGTTCGTTCACTTACTTACCAGGTAACACATACCGGTTCAGGCTTAAGTGATATTGCTACTGTTTATATTAATATTACCAACGGACAAATTGATGCAGTGAATGATGATGCACTTCCCGGAGCTAATTCGGGAGTAGTCCAAACAATCAATGTAAAAGCAAATGATACAGATCCGGAGGGATTGGTAGCAACATCAACAGTTACTATTGCAACGCCCCCATTAAATGGTACTGCTACAGTTAATGGAAGTGGCGATATTGTTTATACACCTAATGCTGGTTACACAGGTAAGGATACACTATTTTATGCACTTACTGAACCAACTCCTGGCTGTGGTAGTCCTTTGAGCGATACAGCCCGATTAATTATTACTATACTTAACCGTACACCAACTGCTAATCCCGATAATAAAACTATTCTTCCCTGTTATTCAACTACTTTTAATTTATTGTCCAATGATACAGATCCTGAAAATGGAAATTTAACAGTTACTAATCTAAGTGGGGTAAATCCGGGTAGTAGCGGAACCCTGGTGAATAATAATGATGGTACCGTAACCTTTACACCAACATCTGGATTAGGTCCTTTGCCTGCTGTTATTACATTTACCTATACAGTTACCGATAATGGTGTAACTCCACAGGTGTCGGCGCCTGCTACTGTAACCATAACAGTGAATAACCCTTTTAATACAGCACCAATTGCAGTTAATGATGCAGAGA
>JANMLJ010000506.1:0-7071 GCA_031372465.1 Chitinophagaceae bacterium
AGTATCTCAAATGGGTCAATATGCTGATTGCGCCAGGTTCTTCATTAGGCGGTGCAAGACCAAAAGCAAGTGTTGCAGACCTCGAAGGAAGCTTATGGATCGCAAAATTCCCGAGTAAAATGGATGATAAGGATATCGGTGCATGGGAAATGGTAGTAAATGAATTGGCGCAAAAAGCCGGGCTGAATATTGCACAGGGAATGGTTCAGCGATTTAATAACCGGTATCACACTTACTTAACCAAACGATTCGACAGGACCGAAAAAGATGAGCGAATTCATTTTGCTTCCGCAATGACTTTATTAGGATATACCGATGGGGAAAAATCTGCCGGGGCAAGCTACCTGGAGCTTGTTGAATTCATCACCAGGAATGGAGCGTCAGTGGACAGTGATCTTGAAGAATTATGGAGAAGAATTGTTTTCAGCATTTGTGTGAAGAACACAGATGATCATTTAAGAAACCATGGCTTTCTTCTGACGGATGGAGGATGGCTTCTCTCTCCCGCTTATGATATCAACCCGAATGAATATGGGAAAGGCCTGCACTTGAATATTTCAGACAAAGACAACTCCCTGAGCCTGGATGTAGCGCTGGAAGTTGCCGAATATTTTCGTCTCGGGAACGACAAAGCAAAAAAAATAATAAGGCAAATAAAAAATGCAGTTGGTGCCTGGAAAGAATTTGCGCTGAAATATAAGATACCTAACGCAGAACAGGACCGGATGGCTCAGGCATTTTCGATATGATGACTAACCGAATTCATGTATTATGACAAGAAGAAAAAAGGGAGCATTATTTCCAAAGATGAATTCTGCGAATTCACCTCATTGAAGAAAGAAAGTGTTACGCAGTTCCTCTACACTTGAATGACCTATATTATCACATTCCACAATATTCAGGAAATTATAAAGCTTAATTTTAAAATTATTTAATACCGATAATCAATCGTTTAATAGGCCATTAACAAGCTTCCCTAATTTTGATACAACATAATTCCCTAATTTTAATACAGCATATTTCCCTAATTTTGCTACAACGCAATTTCCTAACTTATGTATTATGGCAACTCCATCTGAAAAATTAGCCGATTCATTAGACGCTCTAAAACAACTACAGGATAATGGAATAGTAGCGATCAAGACGGGTGCAATATCAAGAACGCATCGGGAACGTCTATTGCAAAATGGATTTATCAAAGAAGTATATATGGGCTGGTATATGATCGTGCCACCTAATGAAGTAAAAGGGGATAGCACCTCCTGGTACAGTTCATATTGGGCCTTTTGTGCCCAGCTTCTTAAAGATAAGTATGGACAAAACTGGTGTTTATCTCCGGAACAATCATTACTTCTTCATACTTGTAACCGGACAGTGCCCCGGCAATTAATTGTAAAATCTCCTGAAGCAGGAAATTTTAAGACTGACCTGCCGTTTGAAACTTCTCTGTTTCATATAAAATCATTTCTCCCCGCAAAAAATGAAATCACTGAAATTAATGGCCTGCGATTGCTATCCTTGCCAATGTCTATAATCCAGGCCACACCGAAAATTTTTACACAAAATCCTACGGATGTCAGAACAGCGCTTTCAATGATTAAAGATGCATCTGAGGTTTTGGCTTTATTACTTGAGGGAGGACAAAGTATTGTGGCTGGCCGCCTGGCAGGTGCATTTCGTAATATCAATCAGGATCGTATCGCTGATGCTATATTGAAAACAATGGAAAAAGCCGGGTATAACGTTCGTGAATCAGATCCATTCAAAAACAAAATAGTTGTATTACTTTCTAATCGTGACCAATCTCCATATCGAAATCGGATAAGATTAATGTGGCACCAGATGAGAGAAGTTGTGATCAACTATTTTCCCAAAGAACCAGGTATTCCAAAAAACAAAAAAAATTACCTGAAGTCTGTAGATAGTGTGTATGTAACAGATGCTTACCATTCTTTGTCAATTGAAAAATATAAGGTAACTCCTGAATTAATAGAAAGGGTGCGCAGCGGCAGGTGGAATGCAAAGGGTAATGAAGAAGATAGGAAACAACGTGATGCGATGGCAGCAAAAGGATATTGGGAAACTTTTCAAATTGTAAAACAAAGTATTGAGCAGATACTGGCTGGAGAAAATGCAGGTAAAATAGCAGCTGTTGATCATGAAGATTGGTATCGTGAATTATTTGGTCCAGGTGTAGCTGCCGGCCTGTTAAAACCATCCGATCTTGCCGGCTATAGAAACCATCAGGTATATATCAGCCAATCGAAGCATGTACCATTAAATAGAGAAGCAGTTCGTGATGCTATGCCTGTTTTGTTTGAGTTATTGCAACAAGAGCCGGAAGCTTCCGTTAGATCTGTGTTAGGTCATTTTGTATTTGTATTTATACATCCTTATATGGATGGCAATGGAAGAGTGGGCCGGTTTTTAATGAATGTGATGCTGGCCTCCGGCGGCTATCCATGGACTGTGATCCCGGTACAGGAAAGAAAAACTTACATGCATGCTCTTGAAAAAGCAAGTGTCAACCAGGATATTCAGCCATTCGCACAATTTCTTGCATACTTGGTAAGTGAAGGTTTGAAAGGAACACCTGTAGCGAAAATTTAAAAAAAAACTATGCTATGCAGGCTCTTCAAAATAAGTTCTGGCCTCAATTTGAAATTATCGATACTATAACATGATAACACCTATTCCAAGTATGGATAATCCCTATCCTAAGTATGGATAGTGTATGAAAGCAGGCCTGAAATCAGTTAGGAATCATGCTTCAATTAAATTGATTCTGATAGACAGAATGTTGAATACAATTATTTGATTGGAGGTAAAATGTTTGATAACATTGTTGAGCCTGAATCTACTTATTCTTACTTGCCCATTCTGCCGCCTGTGTGGCTATGAGTGATGAAAATTCATCCAGTTTATCTTTCGTTCCAATGAGGTCAATTTTTTGTTTCACTTCTTTATTCTGTATAATAAAAATTTTTATTGTGATTGCGTTACTGGTTATGTAATAACGACCGCTTAAAGTGTACGCCTCTGCGGAAGATGTAGTACCGGCATAAACAATGGAGGCATCAGTTCCTCTTAATGATATATAGTTTAATTGCTGATCAATCAGTTTATTCAGGCCCAGGTTATCTACCGGGTTGTTTTCATCTGCATTCTGGAAATTACAGGCTGCAAACAATGGCTTCTCATTTTGTAAGACAATCTTCGCCATCACTTTTTCATCCACCACACCAATATTGAAATTAGTGTTGCTGACAATTTGTGGATCCTGCCTGGCACCCGTTTCTTTGGACAGAGCGGAAACTGTTTCTCTTGCCGCATTAAACCATTTGCTTACATCAAGGTATTTGCCTTCATTTAATATATCGGGTTGTTGCTTGATCGCTTTCAATAATGAATAGGTCAGAAGGCCCTGTGAGTATCGGCCCATCTCATAGGCAGCCAGGTTACTGGCAGATGCAGATAAAATAAATAAGCCGGATTGATTATTCAATTTTTCAATAGCCTTAATTTCTTGTCCCTTTTCATCACTTCTTGCAGCCACATACTCCTGGTCCTTATTTCCCATCTTCACAAAATCCTTTATAGCCTGGCCACTATTACAGGCATCAAATATCATGATACGTTTTTGTGCCTTGATGTTAGCAGGCTTTATCCATTCGGTCAGTTCTGATGTACTGATACCAACATCAGCAACCGCACCAAACGAAGAGTTTATGGAGGCGTCGGCGGTTAAAAAATAGAATTGCTTATTATCTTCCGAACCTCTCATCACACCATGCCCGGCAAAGAAAATCAGCAAGATGTCATTGGCTGTTGCTTTCATTCCAATTTGCTCCAGTACTTTTTTTATACTTTTCTTTTCCGGTAACTGGTAATGATCTTTATCAGTCGTAAGATTGTACATGAATACATGTTCCGAACCATCCGTGTTCAACAGATTTTTTGCTGCGTTGGAAACCACAGCTGAAATATCCGTGGCATCCTTTCCCGGATACTTCAGATCCAATTCATCACCTTTGTAATCGCTGACACCCACCATTACTGCGAATAGATTAGGAGCTGTTGCTTTATCCGTTGATTTATCTTCTGAAACATTCAGGGCCCGGGAAGAAATAGCATTATCCGATGTGAAGGCTTTCACCGTTAACCGGTTTTCTTTTCCTGCAACAAATAAATCTTTCAGGGCTGTTTTCTTAATTTTTAATTCGTATGTGCCCCCATTATTTTTAAGTTCAGTGGGTTTATATCTTTTTACTTCTATCCCATTTAAGTAAAGCACCGTTTCTCCGAGGCCACCGCGACGGGGAAATATTTTAAAATAATATTCATCTGCCTTAAAACTTAAATCTTCAACCTCAGGGGTAAGGCCGCAAAGATTGAGTTCATCTAATGTCTTGGCATTGATGCTATCGCCTTTCATTATTCGCTCAGCAAGATTGGGTACCCAGAGCTGGTCCTTTACCTGATCGAGTCCTATGATTTCTGCACCACAAGTAAAGTAGAGAAGTTTCCGGGCCGCTTCAGTACCATCGTAATGGTTTAATGCATCAACGATTAAATAATCAGTACTGTCCACCGCAAAAAAAGTATATAAAACTTTCCCATTCCCAGCATCCCATATTTTGACTGTATTATCCGGGGAATTAGTCAGTATTGTATTTCCATCGGGACTGAATTGAGCGGAAGTTACCCAGTTCGTATGTCCTTTTAAATCAGCGATAAGGTTTCCGGTCGCCGCATCCCATATTTTAGCAGTATGATCATAGGAAGCGGTAACAATTTTTTTTCCATCGGGACTGAATTGGGCGGATGTTGCATTTTGCGTATGCCCTTTTAAAATAACGATAACCTTGTTCGAAACAACATCCCAAATTTTAACGGTATTATCATTGGAAGTAGCTACAATTTTTTTCCCATCAGGACTGAATTGAAAGAAAACATCTATATCAGCAATCAATTTGCCGGAAGCGGCCTCCCATATTTTAGAGGTCCAATCCCATGAAGTGGTCACAATTGTTTCCCCATTCCGGCTGAACTGGGCAGAGGAGACGAAACCTCTATGTCCTTTTAAATCAGCGATAAGGTTTCCCGAAGTGGCATCCCAGATTTTAGCGGTACTATCCCAGCTAGCTGTGACAACTTTCTTCCCATCGGGGCTGAATTGGGCGGACATAACTTCACGTGTATGCCCTTTTAAATCAGCGATAAGGTTTCCGGTCGCCACATCCCAGATTTTCGCTGTATTATCTCTTGAAGCTGTAACAACTTTTTTCCCATCGGGACTGAACCAAGCAGAGTAAACAATCCCAGTATGCCCTTTTAAATCAGCAATTACATTTCCGGACTCAGCATCCCATATTTTAGCGGTACTATCCCAGCTAGCTGTGACAACTTTCTTCCCATCGGGGCTGAATTGGGCGGACTTAACTTCACGTGTAGGCCCTTTTAAATCAGCGATAATCTTCCCGGAAGCGACATCCCATATTTTAGTGGACTTAGAAGCTGTAACAACTTTTTTTCCATTTGGGCTGAACTGAACGGAGCTGACAGATTGTGTATGCCCTTTTAAATCAGCAATAAGGTTTCCCGAAGTGGCATCCCAGATTTTCACTGTACTATCTCTTGAAGCTGTAACAACTTTTTTCCCTCCGATAGGATCATCTGGGCAGGCAGGGCTGAACTGAGCAGACCAGACAGTACCAGTATGTCCTTTTAAATCAGCTATAAGGTTTCCGGTAGCCACATCCCAGATTTTCACTGTACTATCTCTTGAAGCTGTAACAATTTTTTTCCCATCTGGGCTGAACCTCGCGGATCGGATCCAGCTCGTATGTCCTTTTAGATCAACAATGAGGTTTCCCGAAGCGGCATCCCATATTTTAGCGGTACTATCCCAAGAACTGGTAACAATTTTTTTTCCATCCGGGCTGAACTGAGCGGAGTTGACGACTCCTTTATGCTCTTTTAAATCAGCAATAAGGTTTCCCGAAGCGGCATCCCAGATTTTAGCAGTAGAGTCCTGCGAAGCGGTAACAATTTCTTTTCCATCCAGGCTGAACTGAGCAGAGAGGACGAAACCTCTATGTCCTTTTAAATCAGCGATAAGGTTTCCGGAAATGGCATCCCAGATTTTCGCTGTAGAATCCTGTGAAGCAGTAACAATTTTTTTTCCATCTGGGCTGAACCGGGCATAAGTGACATCATTCATATGCCCTGTTAAATCAGTGATAAGGTTTCCGGAAGCAGCATCCCAGATTTTCGCTGTACTATCCCAGGAAGCACTAACAATTTTTTTCCCATCTGGGCTGAACTGGACGGACCAGAGACCGTTCGTATTCCCTTTTAAATCAGCGATAAGGTTTCCGGAAGCTACATCCCAGATTTTCGCTGTACGATCATTAGATGCAGTTATAATTTTTTTTGCATCGGGGCTGAATTGGGCGGACCAGACAAAATCCGTATGCCCAATCGGTAACATCAATTTGGGCTGTCCACTGGACCCTGTGGGCTGGGCTTTAATAGCAGTAACAATCAACAGGAGAGCCAAAAAGTGAATTGATTTTTTCATTGACATCTGAAAGTTACTGTATTAGATGGATTTTGCTTCTTTCTACTTTATTTCATCGAATACGATGTGTAGTTACGAAGTCATAGAAGATAAAGTATGGATAGAGCATTAATTGAAGCATAACTGTATTAAAACAATACTATTAATAGCGTAATAAAAGTTGCACATTTTAGACTAATAAATGCTCTGAATTATATAACTTACAACTTCGAAAGTTCATTCAAATTGTTGCTATTTATTGCTTTTTAGTGAGGTCACTCTTTCGGTAACACGTAAACGATAACTCGCTGAAACGCTGTATTCATAAGGCTTTCGCCCTGCGGTTCGAATCTCGTACGGGCTACGAAAAGGGTCTCATTTTATGAGACCCTTTTATTATGTGAAAATGATAACTATTTATTTCAATGAAAGTTTGAAAGACCAGAACGGTGACTGATTTTTAGACCAAAGAACTTTCCACTAAATCACTCATCCGGGCTTCTATTAAA
>JANMLJ010000710.1:0-3341 GCA_031372465.1 Chitinophagaceae bacterium
GGCCCTGAGGTCCACCCGAGCTGCCTTGCGTCTGAAAATGATTTAATACCGGTATCTCAATGCCATCCAGATAAAAAACATTTTCATTGGGTCCGCCTCCCCGGATAATTATGTCATTTCGGAAACCACCTCCCTGTGCGCCACCGCCTACACCCGGTAATGCCTGAATAACTTTACTGATATCAAAGTTTCCGCCAGGATTGCTCCTTATTTCTTCAGAGGTTAAACGTTGTACACTTAAGGGAGTTTCCAGCGTAGCCGCCCTGGCAGTACGTTTATTCGTTTTTATTACTACCTCTGATAAAGCTACAGCGTCAGGTTCTAACTCCGCATTAATCGTATTTTCATAGCCGGCATTGATGATAATATTATAAACTGTTTGTGTTTTATATCCTACTGATGAAAAAGTAATATTATAAGTTCTCCACTGAATACCGGTGATCCTGAATACACCGCTAGAATCTGATAGAGCACCATTAGTGCTTCCCTCCAGCCTTATACTAACATTTGAAAGCGGTTTTTGACTGGATTTATCAACCACCGTACCCGAAATCCGCCCGTTGTTCTGCGTATAGGCCGAAATGGCCACTAACAAAAAAATACTGCAAAAGATGCCTTGACTATGGCGTTTCATACAATTCATATTTCTACTTTTCCGTGTAATTCATGCCAGTAATTGGCATGTGGCAACTATAACAGTTATTTTATAGAAATGTTCTTTTCCGGCTGTTAATTGTTCAAAAGTATAAAAAATGAAATTTTACAGAAATTCGGTGGTAAGGGTGTCAAAATATGTATAGTACAGTTGTAATTACCTTTCTCCACTCACGTTTGTAGTGAATTAGGGAAAAAAAGTAGAAATCATTGTATTAGCAGGCTTACCTGCAATTCTCCGGTATTTCCTGCTGTAGCTTAAAAAATCGACTGTGTTTTAAAAGGCAGTATTTTGGGATAATTGTTGTGGTGGTTACAACTTTATAATAAAATAGTTGGCACCCTGGTAAATGCCAACTATTTTAATCAGAAAAATTCTTGCTTATTTAGGTTCGTCTTTCTTCCCTCCAAATAATCCACCTGCTTTTTCTTTTAATCCATCAAATACTTCTTCTGCTTTATGGGCGGCACCTTTTACAAAAGTTTCAATTTTTTCACCGGTTTGCCCGGGTATCATATCACTTATTTTGTCGAGAAAACTTTGCTCTTCTTTTTTTTCTTCTGCAGCGGGCTTATCAAATGCAGAAACCTTTGGTTCGGCCGGCTTTGCAGCAAATAAATCTTCTAACTTATCTTTTATCAGGGGGATTTTTTCTTTAATATACCCTGTTACTGTTGATAAAATACTATGTGATTGTTCAGCGGACAAACCATGTATTTTTTGTAGTTTTTGAATAAGTTCCTGTAGCATAATTGTATAATTTAAAATGAAGGATAAAACTGAGCTATTTTTTTGATAAATACGAAAAAAAATGATAGGTCAATTGTTATGTAAATTAGTACTTGTTTAACTGTAAATTTCATTTAGCAAACCCGCCAGATGTATTCCACCTTTCAGCAATTGCTGGTTTACGATTTCAATAAAATCGAAATTGTAACGGAATCCAATTTTTTGGTCTGGTTGCGTAATGCTGCCATATATTTTTTCTGCTAGTTGGTATGATTCATAAAGCCATTGTTCTAGTGGCTGTTGTTGCCAGTTTTTTCGTTGAGTCTTTGTACTGTGATTAATGGCTAATGTATATTCCGTGTAACTGAGTTTTTGCATTTCAATCAATTTTTCATCCCATACACTATGCAGGTTGGCCGGTTCATTAAACCATTGCACTTTTATCCGATTGCCACCCTGGTCTTCCAGTCGTCCTACATGCAGGGGTTGGTGAATATCTCCAACAATGTGAATAAGCAGCTTCAGGTATTTTTGTTTTTTCTCTAAAGAAAGTTGTTTATTTTTTAACTCAGCGATCAGGAAATTAAGTTTGGTATAAGCATCTGTTATCGTGTCTTTTTTCAGCCAGCTATTGAATTCACTATTACTCAGGCCAGCTTTTATATTTACATAATGCCAGGGGCTTAAATAATTAAGGGAGGTATCTGATTTTACGAAATCTGCCCAGTTACTGGAAATGGCAATTGATTCTGTTCCTAAAATTTCCCGGATAGCATTTCTTGCTTTTCCCGTTAGATATTGACTGGCTATTTCACCAACGACACGGTGGCCGGTAGGTCCCCACCAGGCGGAGGCATAATTACTAATTGTTGAAATGGCTAGGGATAGTACTAGTATTCTCCAAAATTTCATAATAGTGATTTACAACGAAGTTAAGGAGACATTACTTGAAAATTATTACAATACTATCATTTAAAACTACGCTGAATCAACTGCTAAAATGAGCAGGTGGACAAATGAACTATTTTGGTACTAATTACTAATCAGCTGCGTTGGCAAAAGCCCACAAAAGACTGATAAAAAAATAGATAGATTTTTAAAGGGAAACCCAGGTTAATATAAATTCGGGGATAAAGGGTATATTTTCATTTAGGTTTGACGCTATAATCTATAAAAGTAAGTTATAAATCTTTTTTTTAATGTAAATTTTACTTCCAAACTCTTTTAGTGGCCTATGCAATACAATTCTTCTTTACCTTTAAGGAAGTAAATAAAAAACAGTAGCTATGCGTCAACTATTGCCTATTCTGCTTACTTGTATCAGCACCAGCCTGCTGGCACAAACAAAGGAAATAGCTTTTAAAAGCCATAGCGGCAATATGGCGAATTTCAATATTGCACTTAACAATGAATTGTTCGATAGTGAAGAATCAAATTTCGGTTTGCCGGAGGTAAAAAAAACATATCGACTGGACAGTGTGATTTTTCTATCTGATTCGGTTTCAGTGCTGGTAAAAAGGGAGTATAGTCAGCCAAACATTGGACCCATGAATACATCCAAACCCGGGGAAGTGAAAAGGGATACGGTTTTTAAAGATCCGCTTTTTGCAAGAAAACATTCTTTGGACAGTATAAAGAATGTTTTAAAAGCCGGGGGACAATATGTAAACCCGGTCAATAAAATGGTTTTTATCGGGTTTGATAATAAAAAGAATAAAAAAAATAATATCCTTCCGGTTTCTTTTAGAAACGATGACAACAATAATTCGCCTGTTGACGGGAATTTATTGTTGATGCTGGGAACAATTTTGGTACTCTCCCTGTTGGGTGGATGGCTTTCCTGGAAATATTATCAGCCTCAGTTACAAAAAGGATAAGATTTATTTTCTGTTTAATACGCCCGAAAATGAAAAGAAGATTTGCGCACACTCTTGCTTCTTTTTTTTCATTTCTTTGT
>JANMLJ010000549.1:0-7658 GCA_031372465.1 Chitinophagaceae bacterium
AAAAGCATTGGCTGCAGCGTTTGAATTAAGTAAAACCGAAGGAATTATTCCTGCACTTGAAACAGCACATGCATTACATGCATAGAAAATGATCAACTTTAAAAAGAGTGATGTGGTAGTAGTTTGTTTGAGTGGGAGGGGGGATAAGGATTTGGATACGTATATGAATAAACTTTAAACACAGAGATACAGAGTTTGAGGAGTTGCACAGAGGCTCTCTGTGTAACTCTGTATTCTCATAAACTCTGTGTTGAAAAAATATGAGCAGACTAATAAATACATTCGGCCAGCCAGCTAAAAAGATTCTCAACGTCTATTGTACCGCCGGTTATCCCAAACTGGGCAGCACATTAGAAGTAATGAAGTCATTACAAGATAACGGTGCCAACATCATTGAACTCGGTATGCCCTACAGCGACCCATTGGCAGATGGACCCGTTATTCAACAAAGTGGTAGCATAGCATTAGCAAATGGAATGACTATTGCAAAATTATTTGAACAATTAAAAGGCTTTCGCACTAACTCCCTTTTAGGTGATGGGGGCGGTATTACAATCCCGGTTATTCTCATGGGTTATATGAACCCGGTTTTACAATATGGCTTCGAAAAATTTTGTGCTGATGCAACTTCGGTGGGTATTGATGGATTGATTTTACCGGATTTGCCGGAATATGAATTTGAAACTGAATACGGAGCTATTATAAAAAAATATAACCTTGATTTTATTTTTTTAGTAACACCCGAAACTTCAGAAGAACGGATAAGGAAATTGGATAGTCTAAGTACCGGATTTTTATATGCCGTCTCCTCTTCTTCCACTACCGGCGGTGAAAAAAGCACCGCCGCATCTGTTGAATACCTGACTCATCTTCACAACTTACAGCTCAAAAATCCGGTTTTGGTGGGATTTGGAATAAAAGACAAAGCCTCCTTTGATACCGTTTGTCAGTTGGCTGACGGTGCCATCATCGGAACTGCCTATATTAAAGCATTGGAAAACAATCCGGATGTTAATGCAGCCACAAAATCATTCCTTTCGTCCATATTGGGCTGATGAAGTTTTGCTTTTCAGCCTGATTTCGTAATTTTACAGGCTGATTGGTTTCCCATATCAAAAAAATACAGCAAAGTCCTTTTTTATTTTTAATAACGAAGTATGCTAAAAGTTTAATTTCTTTAAATATGAAAAAATTTCTCCTTATTGTAGCACTATTTCCGCTGGCAGTTTTTGCACAGAAAATACCGGCTGGTTTTACCATTGAAGGCAAATTGGACGGTTATCCCGATGGTACAGAAATTCTGCTGTATAAAAACGGCGAGAATGTAGAAATGACAAAAGCCAGTTTGCAGCAATCTAAATTCGTACTTAAAGGAACAGTGAAAGAACCCGTACTTTGTTATTTGGTTTTTGCCGGACAACAACCTGTTGAAGTATTTGTTGAAAATGCCGTTATTTCTGTAAAAGGAAATAAAGCTGAGCCAACAGTCTATAAAATCGAAGGTTCTGCCTCACATAAGGATTTTGCTTCCTTCATTGAAAATTTCCTCCCCCAGGCAAAGCAAATAAGTTCCTTGGCTAATACGATCAATGCTACTCAACCCGGCGCTGAAAAGGATAAGCTTACAACGCTTTATACTAATAAACAACAGGATCTGCAAAAAATTATTGATAAGTTTATTAAGGATAAACCAAAATCAATCGTTTCACCATTTATCCTCAATGCCACCTACTCATTTAATGAAGATATTGTGATACTCGAGAACAGGTATAAATTGCTGGATGGAAAAATTAAAAAAACGGATGTTGGTATTCAACTGGAACAATTTATTGCAGATAGCAGAATAGGTGCCATTGGAACCCAGGCATTGGATTTTACCCAACCAGATACAACTGGTACTCCGGTATCTCTTTCTTCTTTTCTTGGTAAGTATGTGCTGGTAGATTTTTGGGCCAGTTGGTGTGGCCCTTGCAGGAATGAAAACCCAACAGTGGTGGAGAGTTTTAAAAAATTCAATAAGAAGAATTATACTGTACTCGGTGTATCATTAGACAGGCCGGGACAAAAAGAAAAGTGGGTAAATGCTATTCATGAAGACAATCTTACCTGGACACATATAAGCGACCTGCAATTCTGGAATAATTCGGCGGCGCTTCTTTATAAAGTAAAAGGTATTCCCCAGAATTTTTTAATAGACCCACAAGGAAAAATTGTTGCCAAAAATCTGCGCGGTCCTGCGCTGGATGCCAAACTTTGTGAATTGCTTGGATGTGAAACGAAAGGGTTTTAAAGGTTTTTATTCCTTAATGCCCATTAGTTTACTCAGGTCTTTCCAGTTTTTATTTCGTTGCTCTTCATAAGCGATACTATTTTTTTGTGTTTTATTTTTTACGATACCCAGTAGAAGTTGCGACTGAATTTTCAGCCCTTTAATAATATTAATTAAAGCAACAACGTATTCTTTGTCTGTTTGCTTTAAAAAAACATTTTCACTACTCATTTTTTCCAATGAGTTGGTCATATTATCGGCTACTTTTTTTTGTGCATCCAATAAATCAGTAACTGTTGTTGCAGTGTATGCACCTTGCTCAAAGCCGTCGGCAATACAACCAATAAGGCCATAGGTATTGTAAAGAAAACCGGCAGAAAAGCTGCCCATTAGGCTAAGTAGTTTGCTTTCCCGCTCTTCACAGGTTTGGGAATAGCTGTTGAAGCAGGCAAAGAATAATAGAAAAGGGAAAATAATTTTTTTCATTTAATGTAAATTGAATGTATAAATTAGCCCGGCTGTTTCAGGTATTGCCAGTTTTGAATTCAAATTACACCATTGTATTTATATTCTAAGCCCGGCAACTCAAACCCGACAGCTATCGGGTATTAATCAGCCCGGGATTGGAGTGAAGCAACATAATAGAAAATAATAATGTAATTTAGAAGCACCATATACACCGGTAATATTCTTTTATGAAAATACCTATTGCAATCCTTTTTATTTTATGGACGGTTCAGTCTGATGCACAAATTTTAAAACGATTAAAAGATAAAGTGGTCAACAAAGGGAAAGGAGAAGTAAATAATGCGAAATACGATGCTAAAATGAAAGCCCGGAATGGTGTAAAGAATGAAATGAATGGTATCCAGGCTGATTTTGATTCCACAGAAATTGATTATGCTTTACTGTTGAGTGATAACTCAGGTTTATTTGGCGGAAAAGGTAAAGGAGAATTTGGTGCCAAATTTTTAAAATTGGGTGGCATTGCCAGATCCTTATACCGGGATGTTGATATTGATGATGATGAGACAGCTACACTCAACCTGCAAATGGGGCAATCTGCTTTTGCAATGGGACGATATGTATTTGCCGAAAAAAAATTTAAAGCAGCTCAATATTTCTTTGAAAGATCTTCTCTGACATCGGATATTAACTACATGAAAACGATTGCCAGTGAAGGATTACTATTTACCACCACCGGCAGATTTCCACAGGCTGAAAAATTTTCAGTCATGGCATTGGAGTTGAGAAATAAAAACCTCGGTAGTACCAATATGGCCGTAGCTGCTTCACTTAATAATCTTGCCGTGCTTCATTACAACCTTGGCAAGTATAATGAGTCTGAAAAAGAATTTGTGTCGGCGCTCTCTGTTATCGAAGCCAATAAATTGCAGGAAACAATACCTTATGCAATTGTACTGAATAACCAGGCCATCTTATTTCAATCAATGGGTCGTTATGAAGCAGCGGTTAAGTTGTTACAGCAAGCCCTGCAGATTGCAGGAAAAACGGAAGTAACCAAAGCAAAAAATCATCTTAAATTTTTTTCCAACCTGGCATTGTTATTTCAACAGATGGAAAAATATACAGAGGCAGAAAAAATTTACCAGGGCCTTGAAAGCAGGGTGGAAAAAGGTAAACCCGAATTTGCCAATTTGTTGAATAATGCAGCCATTCTCGCTATGCTGATGAAAAGAGAAGACAGGGTGGAAGATATGCTGAAACGGTCGGCGGAGATTTATAAAGCCAGTCTTACCGAAAATAGCCCGGCTTATGCAAAAGTGATCAGTGATCTTGGAAATTATTATCGATACAAAGGACGATATGAAGAAGCTGAACTACTGCTGCAGAAAGTAGTACAAATTAGGGAACAGTTATTAGGAGCCGTACATCCGTTATTTGTACAGGCACAGGAGGATCTGGCCATTTTATACTGGAAGAAAAAAGAGCTTGCAAAAGCGTTGCCATTATATCACCAGGCAATGGAAAAATCCCTTGATTTCATCAATAGGTATTTTCCACCAATGAGTGAAGCAGAAAAAACAAAGTACTGGGATTTGCTATCACCCCGGTTCCAGCGATTTTACAATTTTGCAATAGAAGCCAGTGCTTTAAATAAAGATATACTCCTGGATTTGTTTGAATACAGAGTTGCCACCAAAGGGTTACTTCTCCGATCGACCCGCAAAATAAGTGAGGCTATATTATCCGGGGGTAATGAGCAATTAATAAAGGATTATACTGATTGGATCGATCACAAAGAGCAATTGACTGCTTTCTACGCTTATTCAAAAGAAGAGCTGAAAGAACAAAGTGTAAACCTTGATTCATTGGAAGCAAATGTTAACCAGATGGAGAAGAGGCTTTCTGAACAATCTAATGAATTTGCCAATTTATATTTTACCGGTAATACAAAAGCAGCAGAAATTCAACAAGCATTGAAAGAGGATGAAGCATTGATCGAAATTATCCGGCTAAGGAATTTTGATCAGGTGTTTACAGATAGTTGCCGTTATCTGGGCCTGGTAATTACCAAAGCCAACCCGCTGCCAAAGATCGTTCTATTGGAAAAAGGCAATGACCTGGAGAATAAGTATGCAAAAACATACCGGCTATCCATTAAAAACAAATTGAATGATGAACAATCTTACCTGCAATATTGGGCACCATTTGAGCCGGAAATAAAAGGGAGCAAAAAAATATTTGTATCATTGGATGGCGTTTATAACCAATTAAATCTTTATACCTTAAAAAAAGGAGGCGGAGATTTTCTTATTAACCAGATTGATATTATTTTAACCGGCAATCCCCGTGATCTTGTAATCAAGCATAATAAAGTGAGTGTAAACCCAGCCAAAAGTGCTACACTTATAGGCTTTCCTGATTATGGTAAAGGGATGATTGTACAGTTGCCTGGCACAAAAGTGGAAGTAGAAGGAATTAACAAAGTATTGAAATTGTCCGGTTACCAGGTATCTGAATTGTTACAGGCAAATGCAACGGAGACAAATCTAAAATTGGCCAAAGAAGTTTCCATTTTGCATATTGCAACCCATGGCTATTTTTTAAAAGATGTAGAAAAAACCAGTTGGCCTATTGGTGTACAAGCCGATTATGCTAAGGATAATGTGTTGCTTCGTTCGGGACTAATGCTAACGGGTGCATCAGAAACAGAAAAACTAAAAACCGGGTTGGATAGCAGTAATAATGGAATCATCACTTCCTATGAAGCAATGAACCTTGATTTGAAAGGAACCAATCTTGTTGTACTTAGTGCCTGTGAAACAGGTTTGGGAGAAATAAAAGCTGGTGAAGGGGTGTACGGATTACAACGGGCTTTTTTAGTAGCCGGTGCTGAAGCAATAGTTATGAGTCTTTGGAAAGTGGATGATGCGGCCACCCAACTATTAATGAATAATTTTTACGCCAATTTGATAAAAATTGGTGATAAGCAAAAGGCATTCAAACAGGCGCAACAGCAACTGATGACAAAATTCAACCAACCATTTTACTGGGGTGCTTTTGTAATGATGGAAAATTAGTTAGTGACTGGTAGTATATTTATAATTCATTTATATTTTTTTATATGGACGTAGCAATAGCCGGGGAGTATTATCTGGAAGGGCTTCGGGAAATGGCCTCCGGGTTTTTATTAAGACCTGATGGAAGTTTTGAATTTTTCTTTACCTACGGTGCGATGGATAGATTTGGAGGTGGTAAGTGGGTAGAGAATAACGGCCAGCTTATTCTTACCAGCAGGCTAAAACCACCATATGACTTTGCTTTAGTGGAAAGTAAGAGCCATCCACAGGATTTTATCAACATCAAATTGGAATCAGCTAATCCGGCATTACTTCCTCATGTGTTTTGTAGTTTGCAAAATGCAGCAGAGGGAAGCTGGAAACAAATGAACCAGCAGGGTAATGTACAATTTCATAAACAGCCGATGGAATCTGTTTCGTTGATTCTCGAGTTTTGCCCTGAACGATTTTCAACTATACCGCTTACACATACAGCGCATAATGAATTTACATTTCGCATTGAGCAATCCATTATGGAAGTATTTTTTGAAAATTTGTTATTGCAGGTAGAACCTTATGGATTATCAGGTCTTCATCCATTGATGGAAGGAGAAATATTCAGGTATGCAAAAAAATAATATTGTTAGCAGATATTGGCGGACGAGCCTATTTGTAATTCGAGAGATGAAAAAGAAAACTATTACGAAAGTTATAACTGCACTTCTTTTTATTTCTTGTAGCAATAATAATAATGCTGATAACGAGAGCAACTCAAATTCAGTAAATTCTATTCCGACAATAAACTACTCCTTAATTAGGACCTTTCCACATGACACAACTTCTTTTACTGAAGGGTTTTTAATACATGATGGAATACTTTATGAAAGCACGGGATTCACAAAAGAATTTCCACAAACCAGATCATTATTTGGTGAAGTTGATTTAACAACAGGGAAAATAAAACCAAAAGTAGAACTGGATAAAACAAAATACTTTGGGGAAGGAATAATTTTTTTAAATGGCAAAGTTTATCAGTTAACTTATCAGACAAAAATTGGTTTTATATACGATGTAAAGACTTTTAAAAAAATAGGTGAGTTTACTTTTCCAAGTAAAGAAGGTTGGGGAATGACTACAGACAGTACTTACCTCATAATGAGTGATGGAACTAGTGTCTTAACTTATTTAGATTCTTCTACTCTTAAAGTCGTTAAAACAGTAAATGTTGCAGATGAAAATGGCCCAGTACTAAACATTAATGAACTTGAATATATCAAAGGCTATATTTATGCAAATATCTATACAACGAATTCCATAATTAAAATTGACCCCGGCAATGGAGGAGTAATTGGCAAACTCGATCTAGTCTCTCTTAAAAACGAACAGAAAATTAAATTTCCAGGTTCGTTAGAAATGAACGGGATTGCCTATAACTCAATAAATGACAAAATATATGTGACAGGCAAACTCTGGTCAAATATTTATGAAATACAATTTAGTCATTAAACAACAGATGCTAACAAAGCATTGGCAAAATTATAAAGGCAGATAACAGTCTGCTTACCACAATGTTATTTACAATCAGTCAATACAAACGCATAATCTGTTTCCGACCATTTGTTTGTCTCATAATTTTTGGCGTTAAAAACAATACCAATACTTTCTTTGCCGGATTTGCTGACAATAGTCCATGGGTTACCGGTCCATTCTGAACCAGTGCCAACCATTGGTGGTGTGCCAGCAAACTTAACGCTAAGTTTATCACCGGTTACAGATCCGGTAAATTTTGCAACTTCTTTTTTATCGCTATCAAGTTCCTGACTCATCACTTTACCGGTTACATTGTTATCCGGCATAAAATTAAT
>JANMLJ010000571.1:0-4437 GCA_031372465.1 Chitinophagaceae bacterium
CACTAAACATCGCCACAGCCATTCCACCGGACCCCTGTTGTAATACCTCAACCAGAAAACAGAAAATACAACCTGCACCAATACTATTTCTGCTACCATAAAATATAATTCCCATTGCTTTAGTCTGCCGAAATATCCAAAACCATAACCATAGAAAAAGAACGTGCAGATGATAGTTTGCAAAATATAATTTGTGAATGCCAACCGGCCTGCCGCAGCCAATGCCTTCCATAACCAGCCAAAAATTTTCATTCGTAGTAACCATAATACCAACGATAGATAACCGGTTGCCATCAATATTGTTTCAATAGGTGAAAACTGGTTAGGAGGAATTACTTTCTTATCAATGTATTTGGAATAGTCTTCCAGTTTGCTGCATTGAAGATTTATTCTGAACCAGGCCAATGCTAAGCCAGCAACAATTGTAATTAATCCAATGATCAAATAGGTGGATGATGAAAAACGAGAACTGAAAAATCCAATACTCATTAAGGCCATACCTAAAAATAAAAACGCACCAATATCCCAAATCCCGATCCTGTAAAGCCAGGCAGATTCTTTTTGTTGTGATCTTGACATCAGCTTATAGGCTACTTTGTTCCAACTGGCCCGGTAGGTTTTGTTATTTCCTTTTATGGCTGTTGAATCATATTTTAATCCCTTCACTCTTCCTTCCCAGGTTTCTTTTTCTTCCGTCTGTTTTTTGGTGAGTGTATCATTTTTCCTGGCAATTGAATCTGTCAGTTTGTTTTTAAGCAAACTGTCTTTGAGCAATAGTGTATCTTTTGTTCGGTCGATACTGTCTTTTTTTGCACGGCTGGTACTGTCTGCTTTGAATTTATTTTCTACCGCCATTACAGCCGTATATTTTTTGTAATCTTTTTTATCATCGGTATAATTCCAGTATTGTTTACCACAGTACACCAGGGTGCAGATAATAGCTGCAATAAAAAATCCTTTGGCCTTCATTCTGGTAAATGCAAAGAGCAGGATACCCATTACCCCAAGATGAAATAAAATATCTCCGGGCCATAATAATATAAAAGCGTTGAATACACCAAAGGCCATCAGCCACATCATTCTGCGTATATAAGCATCGGCATTACTGATTGCAACAGGTTGTTCTTTCTTTTGAAGAAACAAGATAACACCTGCTCCAAAAACAAGGGCAAACAATGCCTGCATCTTTCCACCGAACAAAGTAGATACAGCCGTCATTAATTTATAATTGCCCCCGTGTGGACCTTCCTGATAAAAAAGCTGTAGGTTGTTGGTAAAGCCGCCGAATTCCCAAATATTAAAAACCAGCATTCCAAATAAGGAGAGACCACCTATTACTTCTAAAGAAAAAATACTGGAATGATTATGGGGCGTATCAGCAACTGGAGTTTGCACATCAGTATCCTGAATGGGGGAAGCAAAAAGACTCATTGGCGTTGGTTTTTGTTTTGTTTCCTTCGGGTAACTGATTTTAAATATAGTATTTTAAAATTAAACTGGTTGTTTACCGGGGTTTAAAGTTTTTTTGGGGAGCCACGAAATCACACGAAAGGACACGAAAAATACAGATGAATACATTTTGTTAGCCATAAATTGTCCCGTCCAGAGGCGGAGATTACGCAGATTATCACAGATTAGGAAAGTTGCTGGCGCAATTTTTGGGGGAAATGAAATCACACGAAAGGACACGAAAAATACAGATGAATACAATTTGTTAGCCACAACTTGTCCCGTCCGGAGGCGGGAGATTACGCAGATTATCACAGATTAGGAAAGTTGCTGGCGCAACTTTCTGTTAGCCTGAAAAAACGAAAATAATTTGTATCCAACTTGTTATTTCACCGTATTAATCTGTGTCAATTTGTGTTAATCTGTGGCTAACCTGTATTTTCTTCATTTTTCAATCTATCTTCGACCTCTTTTAAGCAACCGAATATGAAGTCTTCTCTTTGCTCAGACTGATAAGTACAGGTCCTCTGAGCTGATTTTACTGGCCTTTAATAAAATAGTATCACTTCATTGCTGTTACTATTTACTTTATTATTTACTTTATTATTTACTTTATTATTTACATTCAATAGATTTTAATAATGTCAACAACAACTTATACAAATAAGCTATCTCATTTTTTTGCCTTACTGAAACAATCACTCAAAGGTGGGGAGCATGACTATACACAAGGAAGCCTTCGTGGTGCAATTGTGTTACTGGCTATACCCATGATTCTTGAATTGAGTCTCGAATCAGTCTTTGCCGTAGTGGATATGTATTTCGTCAGCCATTTACCTGCACCACATAACAAAGTGGCCATGGCAACAGTAGGGCTTACCGAATCGGTAGTCGCTCTTATTTATACGATCGCTATCGGCCTTAGCACTGCTGCAACAGCAATAGTAGCCCGTCGAATCGGAGAAAAAAATTCCGAAGCGGCTTCGCATGCCGGTGCACAATCTATTTTACTGGGAGTAATAGCAGCTATTGTTCTCAGTATTGCTGGAGTAATTTTTGCCCCCAATATATTACAGTTAATGGGTGCCAAACCCGAAGTAATAAAAGAGGGCGCTGTATTTACCCGTATCATGTTAGGGGGCAGCGTTATTATTATTTTATTGTTTCTTATCAATGGAATCTTCCGGGGTGCCGGTAATGCTGCTATTGCCATGCGTAGTTTATGGATAGCCAGTATCATTAATATTTTCTTATGTCCTATGCTGATTATGGGTTATGGCCCTTTTCCTGAACTGGGATTGAAAGGCGCCGCTATTGCCACTACTATTGGACGAGGTATTGGAGTAATTTATCAGTGCTATTATTTGTTTGGACCTAAAGGGACAATAAATATCAGATGGCCTCATTTCAATTGGGATAAACCATTGATAAAACATTTATTTGAAGTGGCATGGCCCGCTACCCTGCAGTTTTTTATTCAAAGTGGTAGCTGGATAATATTAGCATGGCTGGTATCCAACACCGGTGGCACAGATGCTTCGGCCGGATATCAGGTAGCTATCAGGAATGTAGTTTTTTTTATTCTTCCTGCCTGGGGATTGAGTAATGCAGCAGCAACGTTAGTAGGTCAGAACCTGGGAGCCAAACAACCGGACCGTGCAGAGAAAAGTGTATTGCTGACTACAAAATATAATATCATTTTTATGGCAGCGGTGATGCTACTTTTTTTATTCTTCTCCTCGCCTATCATCAGCATTTTTACTAAAGAACCTGAAGTCCATAAGTTTGGTGTATTATCGTTACAGATCATCGGGGCTGGTTATATTTTTTATGGTATTGGTATGGTGATGATGCAGGCATTGAATGGCGCCGGTGATACAAAGACTCCCACCTGGATAAACTTTATCGGGTTCTGGCTTTTTCAGATTCCGCTGGGTTATTTGCTGGCAAAAACTTTTAATATGGGACCAGTAGGTGCATTCATCGCTATACCGGTGGCAGAGATACTGATTGCAATAGCCGCCTGGTATTATTTTAAAAAGGGAAAATGGAAGGAAGTGGTTGTGTAGCCATGAATTAATTGCTATATAGTTTTTGGAGGGCCACCTATTAATCGGATTTCTACAGATAAAATACAAATTGATTTTAATAGTGAAAAATCAATTTGTATTTTATACTTTTAATCATCGTTATTTGTTTCATATACCTCACAGGAAAATGATTTTATAACAGCTGGTTTTCAATGTTATCTTTTTTAACCACACCCTTCATACGGAACAAGTTGTTGCAAATTTGTATTTGTAATTACCATGCCGGGTAATTTTTTCTACATCATGACTAAAACAATTTTAACTTAGTAGTATATCTTATTATTATGAATAGTAATGTTTTTGACCAAAACCGGGTTCGGCAGTTATTTTTTATCATCCTGATATTCCTGCTCGGTATCTTGTTGTTTTTTGAATTGTTTACTTTTTTACCTGCTTTACTGGGTGCCATTACTATCTATATTCTATTACACAAATGGATGTTTTACCTAACAGAAAAGAAGAAATGGCGCAAAGGATGGACAGCGGTCTTACTGATGCTTTTTTCGGTAATAGTAATATTATTACCAGTTGGATTGCTGGTAAACATGCTTTCATCCAAAGTAAGCTATGCAGTTCAACATTCGGATGAACTGGTGGTGGCATTAAAAAAAGTGGTCAGCAATATTGAAACGCAATTTAATATTACACTTGCCAGCGATGAAAACATAAATAACCTGGGTAAATCAATTGCCAAAAGTCTTCCTGGAATATTGGGAGCTACATTCAATACGCTTACTACTATCTTCTTTATGTATTTTATTCTCTACTTTATGCTGGTGAATGGAAGATATATGGAAAATGCCTTGTATGAACATGTACCGCTTACAGATAGCAATGTTAACCGGTTGGGAAAAGAAATACATATGATGGTGATGTCGAATGCCATCGGTATTCCCCT
>JANMLJ010000575.1:0-3067 GCA_031372465.1 Chitinophagaceae bacterium
GTAGTTAATAATATAGATGATGCAAGAAGTGCCATCCGCAGAACAAAAGCTTTCGGGGCTTTCTCTGTAAAAAGTTATAACCAGCCACGACGGGAACAAAGGCAGATGATCATTCAGGCTGCCCGTGAATTGGGAATAGAAGTAGTACCGGAAGGGGGGTCATTTTTTTATCACAACACGTCGATGATACTGGATGGACATACCACCATTGAACACAATATGCCCATTTTAGATCTTCGAGATGATATTATACAACTCTGGAAAAATTCCGGCACGGCCTACACACCTACATTGATTGTATCCTATGGTGCGGTAAGCGGTGAATATTACTGGTACCAGCACAGCAATGTTTGGGAGAAAAAAAGACTGTTGAGCTTTACACCCCGTTCTGTTATTGACACAAGAAGCCGGCACCGTACCATGTTGCCGGAAGAAGAATATATTAATGGACATATCCTTATTTCAAAAAGTTTAAAAAAATTAGTTGATGTTGGCGTAAAAGTTAATATGGGTGCACATGGTCAGTTGCAGGGATTGGGTGCACATTGGGAAATATGGATGATGTCGCAAGGTGGAATGACCAATCACCAGGCATTGAAAACAGCTACCATAAATCCTGCTCAAAGCCTGGGATTTGATGACTGGATCGGATCTATTCAACCCGGTAAGCTGGCTGATTTATTAGTGATGGACAAAAATCCGTTGGAAAGTATTTACAATACGGAAACGATCCGTTATACGATGATAAATGGAAGATTATATGATGCAGAAACAATGAACGAAATAGGCAACTATACAAAGCCAAGGGCAAAATTTTTCTGGGAACAAAATAAGAATGCTGAATATTTACCACTCATGGGAGAATCAGAAGAAGTTGGAAAATGTCTTTGTGGAAAACATTGATGTGGTTTATAAAAGTCGGGAAGACGGGAAGAAGGGAAGACGGAAAGTCGGGAAGACGGAAAGTCGGAAAGACGGGAAGACGGGAAGACGGAAAGTCGGGAAGTCCGTAAGTCCGTAAGTCCGAAAGACCGAAAGATAGAAAGTCGGGAAGACGGGAAGACGGGAAGTCGGGAAGACGGGAAGACGGAAAGTCAGAAAGACGGAAAGTCCGAAAGATAAGAAGCCAGGAAAAATTTTACATCTATAGTAAGTACTCTTTCGGACTTCCGGTCTTACGGTCTTTACTGACTTATCATTACTGACTTATCTTTACGCTATGAACATCGGTTTTGATGCAAAAAGGGCTTACCATAATGGCACAGGGCTTGGACATTACAGTCGCACCCTCATCAATTCCCTGTCGGAATACTACCCGGAGCATCATTATTATTTATTTAACCCAAAATCATCTGACCGGTTTCAGTTGACAGGTAATAATTCTCACGAAATTTTACCACAGGGATTATTGAATAAATTATTTAGTGCTGCCTGGAGAAGTAGTTGGGTAAAAAAGGATCTGCAAAAGTTAAAGATTGATCTGTATCATGGATTGAGTCATGAAATACCTCTGGGAATTCAAAAAACAAATTGTAAGTCAGTGGTTACTATTCATGACCTGATACATGAAAGATACCCGGATCAGTATAATGCGATTGATGTAAAGATATACAGCAAAAAATTCCGCTATGCCTGTGAAAATGCCGGCCAGGTAATTGCTATCAGCGAACAAACAAAACGGGATATTATCGAATTTTATAAAACACCGGAAGAAAAAATTACTGTTTGCTACCAGAGTTGCAACCCGGCCTTTGGTAAAACAGTAAGCGAGGAAGATAAAAGAAAAATTAAAACACAATACGGATTGCCGGAAGAATTCTTTTTATACGTTGGTTCAATTATTGAAAGAAAAAATCTACTGAATATCTGTAAAGCAATTTTTTTGTTGCGAAATGAACTGGATATTCCATTAGTAGTAATCGGCGATGGAGGAAAATATAAGCAACAGGTAAAGGAATATATAAAACAAAATGGAATTGAAAACCGCATACTATTTCTTTCAGAAAACTCATCAGCGAAATTATCCTTATCATTTAAATCTGCGATTGATTTCCCGGCTATTTACCAATCAGCGATCGCTATGATCTATCCTTCTTTTTTTGAAGGTTTTGGTATCCCGGTAGTAGAAGCTCTGTGGAGTAAACTACCTGTTATCACTTCGAATGTTTCCTGTTTGCCGGAAGCCGGGGGTGCCGGAGCTTATTATGTAAATCCTTCAAGTGTGGAAGAAATTGCAGAAGGGATGAGAAAAATTTATAGTGACAAAAAGTTGGCTGCTTCAATGATAGAAAAAGGCTGTGAGTATGCGCAAAAATTTACACAACAAAAAAGTGCAGCATCGGTAATGGATGTTTATAAAAGGGTACTGCAAATAAAGTAGTTATAATAAAATACATCATAAACTGATGTGACTATCGGTTTAAGACAACTTTGAAATTGAACCATATAGAAGAAACATAGCCCGCAATAGAAATAAATGAGGCCGTGTCAAAAGTAAAAAAAACTCGCAAAGACGCTAAGACGCAAAGAAAAATACAATTGAAAAAAAGTCTTTGCGACTTTGCGTCTTTGCGAGAAAATTAAATTTACGACACTATTGAGACATTCTCATTTATTCATAAGTTTCTAAGAATAAATGTGGTTCAAAAAACTGTAGGTTTAGTTATCCCGAAACAAAATTAAATTAATAACGATAATTTGTAAAAGCTTATGATTGATTTTGAAAAAGATATTGAAAATTGTCTCACCGTACTCAGCAAAGGCGGCCTGATTCTTTACCCCACTGACACGGTTTGGGGAATTGGTTGTGATGCCACCAATGAAATGGCGGTGGAAAAAATATATGCGTTGAAAAAACGCCCCGATGAAAAAGCAATGATTGTATTAGTTGCAGGAGAAAGAGACGTGTTACAATATGTTGCATCCCCCGACCTGCAGGTCTTTGATTATTTACAGGAAACTATAAAGCCAACAACGGTGATTTATGAAGGAGCTATTGGCTTTGCTGATAATCTACTTGCACCGGATGGAAGCATTGCTATCCGGATATGCAACGATGAATTTTGCC
>JANMLJ010000596.1:0-1640 GCA_031372465.1 Chitinophagaceae bacterium
TCCATCTCGTTCAATACAGCATTATTATGAAGACGATACTATTATTTGGTGCAGGTAAGTCCGCTACGGTTTTAATTGACTATTTACTGGAGAATGCGATTACTTTTTGCTAAGAGTTCAAAGGAGAAAAGGGGATAAAAAGAGAGGTCGCCCGGGATGAAAGAGTATCATTTTTACGAAAGTATTGGAGATAATTCTTCCGGTTGGAAAACTAAACTACTTGACTCTTTGTCTCATTTTCTCTTTCCTACTCTTAGCTTTTTTTGTCCTAATTTTCCATCTCTTTCAATACAGCATTATTATGAAGATCATTTTATTGTTTGGAGCGGGTAAATCAGCTACGGTTTTAATTGACTATTTACTGGAGAATGCGATTACTTTTTGCTAAGAGTTCAAAGGAGAAAAGGGGATAAAAAGAGAGGTCGCCCGGGATTAAAGCGTATCATTTTTACGAAAGTATTGGAGATAATTCTTCCGGTTGGAAAACTAAGCTACTTTACTCTTTGTCTCATTTTCTCTTTCCTACTCTTAGCTTTTTTTGTCCTAATTTTCCATCTCGTTCAATACAGCATTATTATGAAGACGATACTATTATTTGGTGCAGGTAAGTCCGCTACGGTTTTAATTGACTATTTACTGGAGAATGCGAATACGGAGAACTGGAAACTGCTGGTAGTGGATGCTGACTTAAAACTGGCCCAGTCAAAAATTGGCGGGTCATTACGTGCAACGGCTGTTTCGTTCGATATTAAAAATAATATGGAGCGGGCAAAATATATCCGGCAGGCTGATATCGTTATTTCATTACTCCCCCCTTTTCTACATATTGAAGTAGCAAAAGACTGTGTTATTCATCAAAAAAATTTATTGACCGCTTCTTATGTTGATGAGGATATAAAAAAACTTCAGTCCGATATTGAAAAGAATAAGTTGCTTTTTCTCTGCGAAATGGGTCTCGATCCGGGTATTGATCATATGAGCGCCATGAAATTAATTGATGATATTCATGCTGCTGGTGGAACAATCACTTCTTTTCAATCGCATTGCGGTGGATTAGTGGCCCCGGAAAGCGATGATAATCCCTGGCATTATAAAATAAGCTGGAACCCCCGCAATATTATTATGGCAGGTAAAGCCGGTGCCCATTTCCGGGAAAATGGTGTTGAAAAAAGAATTACTTATGAAGAACTGTTTAACGCTGACCGGTTAGTTGAAATTCCGGATATTGGCTTCTTAAGCTGGTATCCGAACAGGGATTCTCTTAGCTATGCAACTTTATACGGCATTGATGATGCTCCAACTTTTCTTCGTTCCACACTCCGGCATCCTGATTTTATGTATGGCTGGAAAAATATCATCGAACTGAAATTAATTGATGAAACCCCTCAATATGAAACAACTGGTAAAACTTTACAGGAAGCCTTTAAAGAACATATGGATAAAAATGGGTTTAGTGAATGGTTAAATGATAAATTAACTGAACGGTTTGCCGAAACAAAAAGTATGATGGATAATCTGCTAAAATTAATGGAAGCAAAAAATGAAGCAGCCGAAGAAGGAGAAGAATTACCAGCGTCTTTTATGGCAGCAGATGAAAAAGGAAATCTGGAGGAAGTTGAAATTGATGTTGTGAAAAATAA
>JANMLJ010000632.1:0-2035 GCA_031372465.1 Chitinophagaceae bacterium
TTAATCCCGGGCGACCTCTCTTTTTATCCCCTTTTCTCCTTTGAACTCTTAGCAAAAAGTAATCGCATTCTCCAGTAAATAGTCAATTTAAACCGTAGCTGATTTTCCTGCTCCAAATAATAGTATCGTCTTCATAATAATGCTGTATTGAAAGAGATGGAAAATTAGGACAAAAATAGCTAAGAGAAGAAAAGAGAAAATGAGACAAAGAGTAAATAAGCAAAGTTTTCCAATGTGAAGAATTACTCCCATTTTTTTATTAAAACCGTGAATCTTTATTTGTAAGCGACCTCTCTTTTTATCCCCTTTTCTCCTTTAAACTCTTAGCAAAAAAATACCCACTTTTATCAGGTTTTCAGGCAAGGAAAAGGTAGATTTGCGAACCTCAGAAATCAGGCACTTTTATACTGTGAAATGAGTAAATAAATCATCTAAAAAGAAGAAGGAAAAACAACGATGGAAGACAACTCAGTACCGCTGGAAACGAGTGACAACGACAGGATAATTCCCGTTAACATAGAAGAGCAAATGAAGACTGCTTACATTGATTATTCAATGTCTGTAATAGTTGGACGTGCTTTACCTGATGTACGTGATGGATTGAAACCGGTTCATCGTCGTATTTTATATGCGATGAATCAATTAGGGTTGCATTATAATAAACCCTATAAAAAATCGGCCCGTTTAGTTGGGGAAGTATTGGGTAAATATCATCCGCATGGTGATACATCGGTTTATGATGCAATGGTACGGATGGCGCAGGAATGGAGTATGCGCTATACCATGGTGGATGGACAGGGAAATTTTGGTAACCAGGATGGCGATGGCCCGGCTGCCATGCGTTATACTGAAACAAGATTAGAAAGACTTGCAGAGCATATGCTCGATGATATTGAAAAAGATACGGTTGATTTTCAGTTAAATTTTGATGATTCTGAAAAAGAACCTACTGTGCTGCCTGCCCGTGTTCCGCAATTATTAATAAATGGCTCCAGTGGTATTGCCGTTGGTATGGCTACCAACATGATGCCGCATAACCTCTCCGAAGTAATTGATGGATGTATTGCTTATATCGACAACAGGGAGATTACTATTGATGAATTGATGCAGTATGTAAAAGCCCCTGACTTTCCTACCGGAGGAGTTATCTATGGCATGGAAGGCGTAAAAGCAGGAATGCATTTTGGCCGTGGCAGGGTAGTGGTAAGGGGAAAATTAACAGTAGAAACAAAACCCAGTGGCAGGGAACAAATCATTATTACTGAAGTACCTTACCAGGTAAATCGTGATGCGCTGACTAACCGTATTGGTGAATTAGTCAATGAAAAAGTAATTGATGGCATTTCTCATGTAAATAACGAATCGAATAATAAAGAAGGTACAAGGGTAGTGGTTGACCTGAAAAGGGATGCTATTGCCAATGTAATCATCAACCAGTTATATAAACTTACCGATCTGCAAACTTCTTATGGTATCAACAATGTTGCTATTGTAAAAGGTAGACCACGAACATTAAACCTGAAAGACCTGATCAGTGAGTTTATCGAATTCCGGCATGAAGTGGTGGTTCGTCGAACTAAATTTGAATTGAGAGAGGCTGAAAAAAGAGCCCATCTTTTAAAAGGTTACCTGATTGCACTTGATCACCTGGATGAAGTAATTCGGTTAATACGATCATCAGCAACACCAGACATTGCCAAAGAGAATTTAATTAATGCAGGTTGGGGATTAGATGAAATTCAGGCTAAAGCAATTCTTGAACTCCGTTTACAGCGCTTGACAGGAATGGAGAGAGAAAAAATTAAGGAAGAGTTTGAAGAACTGATGAAATTAATTGCACACCTGAATGAGATTTTAGCCAATGAAGGAATGCGATTTGATATTATCAAAACTGAATTGCTGGAAATAAAAGAAAAATTCGGAGATGAAAGAAAAACAGAGATCACATATCTGGATGATGAAGTAAAGATCAAAGACCTGATTAAAGAAGAAGATGTAGTGATCACTATTTCACATCTTGGTTATATCAAACGTA